>CANQZE010000005.1 GCA_947628255.1 uncultured Clostridia bacterium
ATTCGGAAATTATCGTTTACATAAAGAGCGCGTTTGCACAAAGCGAGGCGACTTCCGCTTCAAAACGTATGAGGACATCTGTGCGTTTGAGAATGGAAAGCGGGATGTATACTGTACCTACCGTAGCATACGGTTATAAAAAGGTCGGGGACGTATGGGAAATAAATGAAAGCGAGGCGAAAATCGTTCGTCAGAGCTTTGAATGGTATTTGTCGGGATACGGCTCGTTAGCTATTGCAAACAAACTAAAAACTTTGTTTCCAAATGACTGTTGGAATAACACAAGGGTACGGTATATTCTTTCAAACGAAAAATATATAGGCGATTGTAAATATCCAAAGGCAGTTACCGAATCGAATATTCCGCTAAAGACGGTGAGAAATGTGGGGCAATATCCTATGTTTTATGTGGAAAACACACACGCACCTATTATTGACGCAGAGGTTTTTGAAAAAGTACAACTTATATTGGCGGAGCGTAAAGAGCGAATATATCGTCCGGCGGTGCATAATGAAAGCGTATTTGAGAAGAAAGTCTATTGCTCAAAATGCGGCTCAATATTCAGAAAGAAAAAGAGAAATGGCGAACTCTTTTGGACGTGTATAAATAAAAATCGTATGGGCGGTGACTGTAAGTCGCTTATTTATTCAACGAAGGAACTGCAAAGAGCGTTTATCAAAATGTATAACATTCTCAAACAAAATGCCCATGCCATTGTGGATGAATCCATTTCTCAATTAGTGGCGTTAAAAGCGAAATTGACATCGGTAAACCGAACTATTGCAAGTATTGATGCTGAAATAGCCTCTTCGCTTGAACAATTAAATCTCTATACCGATTTATACAATAGCGGCATAATAACAGAACTTATCTACATAGAAAAGCAAGCCAAATTCAAAAAGCAACTGTTGGATTTGAGGGAGCGAAGAAACAAGGTATTAAACAAAGACGAACAGGAGCAATGTATTGAAAAATTGCGTGAACTTAAACGCTATTTGGAAAATTCGCCGCAATACTTATCGACAATGGATGATGAGATGTTTACGGAACTTGTAAGCAAGATTTATGCCGAACAGGATGGAGCATTGACTTTTGAATTGAAATGTGAACTGCGACTGTCCGTTTATATAAGAGGTGGGTATGAAAAATAGGATGCTACCATACGGATACATAATGACGAACGGTGATATAGTCGTTGATGAAATTGAGGCGGAAATCGTTAATAATATCTTCCAAGCATATATCGACGGCGAATTTTTGAGTCAAATCGCGGAAGAACTCAAAGTACAAAGAGTGCCTTTTTTTGAGGGCAATTATGAATGGAACAAAAACAAAATCTATCGAATGATACAAGACACGCGATATACGGGGGCAAAGAACTATCCCATAATAGTAGACAAAGAACTTTTTGAACGGGCAAACAGGACAAAAGAGGAGAGAGGTTTTCAAGTAGATAAGTCATCGCCAACTATTGAGTGGATAAAACGAAATTTTTACTGCTACAAGTGCGGTAAAAAGTTGATAAGATACAAATATAGTGAGAGCGTAAGGTGGGCGTGCAAAAACGGCTGTGCATTTTACATCAAGGATGCAGACCTATTAAACGGAATTAGAGGTGTCTTTGAAGATATAAGACGGGAGCCGTCATTGTTGCAAAACGATCATAGGGCGGATAATTATAGAATCACGCCCGACATTGCAAGACAGACTGCGGAGATAAACAGAGCCATCAATGGCGGTAATATGAGTTTTGAGATTGGCAAGAAACTTGTATTATCATGCGCTACGGTTAAGTTTGCGACTTGCGAAGAAAACAGATTCGAGGCATACACGGATTATATTTTGGATATTGTTAAAAACACGGACGAAAAAGAATATTTGTCGCCTCGGTTTTTATCCGAAATTGTAACGCAAATTGCTGTTAAAAACGGAACTCACATCGTAGTAAGTTTAATCAATGGCTCAGTGGTGACAAAACTCATAGGAGGAGGTAATAATGCAAATACCAAATAAAACGGGAACAGAGAAAATCATAACCAAAATTGATGCGAATCCAAATCTATCGTTAAAAAGCAGGGAAAACAGGATATTGAAAGTAGCGGCATATTGCAGAGTGTCTACGGACAGTGACGATCAATTAGAGAGTTATAAAGCGCAAATGTCATATTATACCGAAGCCATAGCCAAAAATCCGAAATGGCGTTTGGCGGGAATATATGCGGACGAGGGAATAACAGGTACAAGCACAAAGAAGAGAGAAGATTTTATGCGTATGATAAGGGACTGTGAAAAAGGGAAAATAGACCTTATACTTACGAAATCGGTGGCGAGATTTGCGAGAAATACGGTAGATAGCTTGAACTATGTCCGCAAGCTGAAAGCTATGGGGATCGGAGTGTTCTTTGAGGAACAGAATTTGGATTCGCTCAAAGCAGACAGCGAAATGTTCATAGGACTTCACAGCGTAATGGCACAGGCTGAGAGCGAGAATATAAGCGCGAATGTTCGTTGGGGTATTCAACAGCGGATGAAAACGGGAACTTATGCGTTTAGATATAACATTTTGGGATATGTTAAGGGCGCGGACAGCAAACCTCAAATCGTACCGGAACAAGCTGAAATTGTGCGTACTATTTATGACATGTATCTCGGCGGGGCGAGTATAGACCAAATCAAGACATTTCTTGAAAGCGAACATTATCTTACTCTCCACGGCAAAAGCGAATGGAGCAGAGCGCTCATCAAAAACATCCTTGTGAATGAAAGATATTGCGGCGATTTACTCCTTCAAAAAACATATGTGGAAAATTGCATAACCAAGAAAACGAAGAAAAATATGGGCGAACTACCGAAGTATCTCATAACGAACAATCATGAGCCTATTGTAACAAGAGAAGTGTTCAAAGCCGTTCAAGCTGAAATGGCGAGGAGAGCTAATAAGAGGAAGTCATCGGATTTTGCTATAACCGAAAACGGTAAATACAGCGGGAAATATGCTTTGACGGGTAAACTCATATGCGGTGAATGCGGCGGACAATATCGTCGCAAGATATGGACTTACAAAGGTGAGAAACGAGCCGTATGGAGATGTTTAAGCCGCATTGAACACGGAAAGAAAGTGTGCCATAAATCACCTACGTTGGATGAGATTAAACTTAAAGAAGCTATAAACAGGGCATTCGGTAAGTGTTTGAAAGACGGGAATGACATAAAAAATCTGATACTATCAAATCTTTCATACGGCATAACGGGAACGCAAGACCCACTCGATATAGCGACAATGCAAAGACAACTGAACGCCCTTGACACCAAACTCGAAGAAACGGTGGTGCTGTCACAAAAGAGCGGCGGGGATCCGCAAAAGCTGATGAATGTAGTGAGCGAGTTGTGCAGGCAAATGACGGTTTTGAGAGAAAGGATAGACGCGGCAAAGGCAAACGTGGAAGCGGATAGCAATTTGAATTTTGAAATAAAGCGCATAACCGAATTGTTGGAGAACAGCACGACAACCGAATTTGACGACAGTGCAATAAGGATGCTTGTTGAAGCGATAAGGGTAATGACGGACGGCAAAATACAAATAGAACTCAAAACAGGCGAAACGATAATAGAGGCGTTAGACCCGACCGACGATGAAATGTAAGTTCAAGTCCTGTAGCACAAAAATACCGATTTAAGTTCAAGTCTTGATTTTGCATGAGAACACAAAATTACAGCTGTCTGAAACGAAAGAAAATTTAAGCGAATTTGGAAGAAAGAATATAGCAAAAATGTCACTGAATAGTGCGATATTCAGTGACATTCTTGACAAGTCAGCCTTTTTGACCAACATAGATGGTGGAGACTAGGGGATTCGAACCCCTGACCTATGCATTGCGAACGCATCGCTCTACCAACTGAGCCAAGCCCCCACGGCTGGTGCGGTTAAAGGGACTTGAACCCATATGAACGTATTGCTCACTAGAACCTGAATCTAGCGCGTCTGCCAATTCCGCCATAACCGCATAACATTTTTGTATATGCATTCTAACGCAAAAATGCGCTGTTGTCAAATGTTTTGGCGCTTTAGTCGAAATGTTTTTTTCGAGCGGCGAAATCGAGTGCGCAACGGAGCGCGCTTTTGCGATTGCAAGGCATAATCGGCGCCGAGAAGAGTATCGTATTTTGGAAAGAGTAGGCCGCATTTTGGTAGTAAATCAAAAAATTTTGTTGACAAAAGAAACATTTGCGGCTATAATTTGTATGAAAAGTTGGAAAAGTAAGAAAAATATGAAATATATTCGGCGCTTTTCGCATACATTGAGGAGGGTATATGGGAGAAGATAAATTTCTTTGGACTGCCACGGTAGGGGCAAAAGGACAGATCGTGATCCCCAAACAAGCGAGGGATGTTTTTGGCATAAAGGAGGGCGACACTCTCATTTTGCTCGGAGACAGGGAGAGGGGGATCGCCATCGCAAAGTACGACGATTATGTCAAATTTGCAGAGGCGATATTCGCCGCAAAGCAATAAGGCGACGGAAGCCAAAATGACAAAAACGGCATTTTGCGCAAGCAAAAATGCAAGATAAAATGGGTTTTGTGCAAATTATGGGAAAGGCTATAACTGTGAAAGGTCTCAGAAAATCTTATGGCGACGTGGAAGCCGTCAAGGGCATAGATTTTGATGTGGACGAGGGAAGTCTGTTCGCTTTTTTGGGAGTCAACGGCGCGGGTAAGAGTACGACGATCAACATATTGTGTACGCTGTTGGAGGCGGATGGCGGCGAGGTGAGCGTGTGCGGGTTGGATCTCGCTAAGGACGCGGAGGCGATCCGCTCTAAGATCGGCGTGGTGTTTCAAGGTAGCGCGCTGGACGCGAGGCTTAGCGTGAGGGAAAATCTCTCAACGCGAGCGTCTTTTTACGGTTTGAGCGGCGAGGCGAAGAGGCGTCGGTTGGCGGAACTTGGCGAGTTGCTCGACCTAGGCGAGATTATGCAGAGACCGTACGGAAAGTTGAGCGGTGGGCAACGCAGGCGCGTGGATGTGGCGAGAGGGCTTATCAATTCTCCTCGCATACTCTTTCTTGACGAGCCGACGACAGGGCTGGATCCTCAGACTCGCCGCACGGTGTGGGACATTGTCGACAGGCTCAGGCGCGAATTGAATATGACGGTTTTTTTGACGACGCACTATATGGAAGAGGCGGACGGCGCGGACAAGGTCGTCATCATTGACGAGGGCAGGATCGTCGCGGTCGGCGCGCCTGTGGAACTCAAGAACCGCTACAGCTACGATCGCGTCAAACTTTATGCGCCGAGATCGGAGAAGATCGAAGAGAGACTGAAGGGAATGGAATTTCAATATGACGGCGCGTGCTACGATATAAGCGTCGATGACAGCGGCGCGGCGCGCAAATTTATTTGCGAAAACGGCGATATTTTGAGGGATTTCGAGTTTGTCAAGGGCAATATGGACGACGTATTTTTGAACGTCACGGGCAAAAAGCCGGGAGGAGAGGTATGAAAGAGGATATGGTGATTCTCGGCAATCTCGTGCGGCGCGGGCTAAAAATGTATCTTTCAGACAAAATGGCGGTCTTTTTGTCCGTGTTGTCGCCGTTTATAATTTTGTTTTTGTATCTTATGTTTCTCGGCGACATCCAATATGATTCCGTGATGGCAAAACTCAACGGGCTTGCCGTCGACGATGACGCCGTACACGCCTTCATCGACGGGTGGATGCTGGCGGGCGTGCTTGCGGTGTCCTGCATAACGGTGTCGTTTTGCGCGCAATATCTGATGATCAACGACCGCGAGGGCGGCGCGATGCAGGATATGCTGACCTCGCCCATAAAGCGCGGCGTACTGAGCGTGAGCTATCTTATCGTCAACATAGTCATCACGGCGGTCATAGTCGGCACAATCACGGCGATAGCTTTCGTATATCTCGCCGCGACAGGGTGGTATCTCAGCGGCGCGGACGTGGGCAAGATAATTGGTATGTTGATTCTTTCCGTGCTGTCCGCGAGCCTGTTCACGACGATAATATGTATGCTTTTCCGCACGCAGTCCGCGCACGGCGGCGCAAGCGGGATCCTGAGTGCGGCGATAGGATTTTTCATAGGCGCGTATATGCCCATCGCGATTTTTCCCAAGGCGATACAATATTTTGTGCTGTTTATGCCCGGGACGTACTCGGCGGGCGTGTTGCGCAACGTTTTTATGCGCGGCGCGATGGACGGAATACTCTCCGAATTGCCCGCGCCCGCGGCAGAATCGGTCAGACAGGGCCTGTTGGAGAGCTTCTCAATGCAGATGGACGCCTTTGGCAAAACCATATATGAAAAGGAGATGTGGATCATTTTCGCGTGTACGCTTGTCGTCTTTGTCGCGGCGTACGTCGTCAATCAAGTCGTCCGCACCAAAACGCACACGCTTTTTGCCGCTCCTTCGCCGCATAGAATGGCGAGAAAGGGAAAAGAGAAAGCGGAGAGATAAAACGATCCCTCAGTTTTTGAGGGGGTGTTTATGCCGATAGGGAATGAAGATAAAAATAAAAACCGCGGGAGATGTCCTGCGGTTTTTTGCGGCGCCGCTATGGCGCGGACTGCTTGTTTGCCAAATTGCGGCGATATGTTTGGTTGGATCTTACCAGAGGTCGTCGTTTCGGACAATAGAGGCGCCTTGCGCGGCTCTTGCGATGGCGGCGATGCCTTTCTTGGCGGCGTCCTTGCTTGTGTAGCCGTCGTTGGTCGTCGCGACGATGTTGTTGTTTGAAGCCCTGAGTCTCAAGCGGAATTCGCCTTGGCTGTCCTCGTAGATCTCCCACTTTGGGAGCTTTTGCGGCACGGGATTTTTGAGCGTCTGATCCTCGATGGGAGCGGTGGCGGCGTTCTTGATGACGCTTTGGATGCCGACCTTGCACGACGATTGATCCTTGTAGGGCGCGCCTCCCGGGACGGCAAGGACCCTCTTGTTGGAAGAGAAGAGCTTGTAGGTGAAGTTGCCTTTGTCCGTCTTTTTGATGACGAATTTGCCGTGTTGTGGCAATGTCTCGTCCGCTTCTTGCAACACTTTTTCTTCTTCGCTTGGTTTTTGATTTTCCTTCTTTATGGACCCTTTCTTAGCCGCGGGCTTCTTGGCGGAGGGCTTATCCTCTGCGGGTTTCTGCTCCGAAGAGGCTTTCTTGGAAGCGGGCTTCTCGGCAGTGGGTTTTTCCTCTTCGGGAGTAGGCTCTTCCTCGACGAGGGGTTGATCTTCCTCAACGTCGGCAGTCACGTCCTCGGCGGGGACTTCCGCGGGTTGTTCGCTTGCGGGAGTCTCGGGTTGTGCGGGTTCATCGCTCTCTTTTGGAGTTTCCGTCTCTTCGGCTGTTTCCGTGAGAGAGGAGTCGTACTCTTCTTGTAGTTCCTCCGAGTATTCATCCTCTTCTTCGAGTGTCTCATCGCTTGTCTCGTCGGCGTTGGATTCGGCAACGGTCGCGATGACAGAATCATCGGCGTCGGAGGCGGCTTCCTCCAAAATCTCTTCGGAGTCTGCATTTTCGGTTTGCGCGGCCTTTCTTGCCTCGGTCTCTTCGATCATTTTGGCGAGGGTGGTTTCGTCAAGTTTGCATTTTGACTTGTAGATGAGGAGCGCGATCGTCATCAGCACCATTGGGATTATGCACATACAGGCGAGCAAGCCCATCTTGGTCTGAGGCGAAATGCCTTGGATCAGTTCGCCGACTTTGCCAACCAAGTCGTATTTTTGACCGGCGGCAGTTGCGGCGTTGGCCTTTCTTTCAAGAGCCGCGATGCCTTGAGTGCAGGCGAAAGCTCCCGTTGCGAGCAACACAAGCGAAACGATGCCTTGCGAAAGCGCGGATCCCATCTTGGCGGTGAAGGGGCGGAGCGAGAATATGATCGCCTCGTCGCGCTTGCCCGTCCTCCACTCGTTGTATTCGACGGTGTTTGTCATATTGATGAGCATAATCATATAGAATCCGCTTGCCCAACCGGTTATGCCATAGCACACCGCCATCACAAGGAATTTCGGCGTGATGTGCATACCTATGAGGTCAAAACCGCCGCCGACGTTGTTGGGCCAAGCAAGCCCGACGATGAGCAACAGCGCATAGCTGACGATGAGGCTGATCCCGCAACCGTACAGCGTTTTGTTGCGTCCGAGCTTTTTGGAGAACCACGGGTAGAACAGCGTGAACGTCACCGAAAGCACGGCATAAAGTATGCTGAACACAGTGCCCAGATTGCCTTCATAGCCAAATTCGAAATAGATGTAGAAAGAGAGCAGATTGCCTATCGCTATGCCCGACAGCACCGACCAAAGCAACATAACAAGCGTACACCAAAGCAGTTGGTCGTTTTTGAAGAGGACCTTAAAAAGATCCTTGAACTTCATTCGGGAAGTCTTTTGGATATTGGCGGGCAACGGCTTTTCCTTGACGCCGAGTATGGTGAAGAGTTGGAAGGACATCATCAACACGCTCACGGCGATCGACATTATGCCGTAGCCTCTGACCGCTCCGCCAAACAACGCTTGGCTTATCGTCCCCACCGTGAACATAGGCACCAAAAGCCCCGCGAGTCCGCCGCCCGCGCTGACGACAAGCTGAGTGAATGACGTCAGCTTGTTGCGGTCGTCGGGATTGGATGTAAGCGACGGCATCATCCCCCAATAGGAGATGTCGTTCATCGTGAACGTGATGGAGAACATAAAGTAGGCAAACGCGAGGAAACCTATGAATGCCCATCCGTCAAGCGGCACGTTGAACAGGGCAATTATCACGCCGCCAGTCAAAATCGCGCCGATGAGCTGCCACGGCTTGTATTTGCCCCACTTTGTGCGCGTGTTTTCAACGATGGATCCCATAATTGGGTCGTTGAACGCGTCAAAAATGCGCGCCAACACGATTATGACCGTGATCATAACGTATTGCGCCGGCGTAAGCGTCTTTGTGAAGGATACGAAAGACAGCAGATACCCGTTGAAAAAGTTGTAGAGAAAGTCTCTTCCGAATGTCCCGAGCGGATACATTATCAAGTTGCGCTTCGACAACCGCTCGCCAACGCTCATCGCGTCGATCTCGCTCCCCGTCGCGGCGGACGCGACTTCGGCGGCGCTTTGAGCCTGAATGTCAAGATTTTGATCGTCCATAATTTCTCCCTTTCAAATAATTGTAAATATATGATAACAAAAATTCTAAGTGATTACAATATAAAAAAGACGACGATTTCAAAAAAATCCGACCGAAAATAAAAAAATGCGAAAAAACGCTGTACAATTCGCGAGAATTTGATTATAATGTACAGGCAATCTGGGTGTGGCGCAGTTTGGTAGCGCGCATGAATGGGGTTCATGAGGCCGGAAGTTCAAGTCTTCTCACCCAGACCAGACCAAAAAAGCACGTAAAGACCTTGCGTGCTTTTTGTTTTGCAAAAAACGGCGGCGGGATATACCGTCGTCGTTTTTTTGTGCGCATTTTGCGGGCGATTTTTTGCGGGAAGCTCAATAAGCGCTGTTCAAAGCAAGTTCACGATATTCTGCGACTGCGATGTTGTCAATGTAAGATAAATAGCCGTATTGTAGCTCGTGCAGATATTCTCTTTGGCTTTTGCAAGTACCAGTATGTCCACCCATTGATAATGTAACAATCTTATCACCAACAAGCATGGTTATATCAGTTCCGATACCACTAGTTGTTGAATTAAATTCTGTTGTATTGATAACTTTGTAGTTGATGATCTCGCTTGAAGTTATGCCGCGGCTAGTCAAAAAGTCGTGGACTTTTGGCTGCGACAGCGCATAAGCGCAAATATCCTCAGGCACGCCATGCTCCGTGATACGGGTTTTTCCCACAGCAAAAGTAAAATCAACATTTTCATTATCAATTATTTGTGAATTGCATTCTTTATATGTACTGCATGCTTGATAGGCTTGACAATTCCCAACAAAAAATATATTCATATTATTTCTAATACAGGCGAAAAAAATATTTCCATCATTATGATTTGTAGCGAGTATATCAACATTTAATATGCGAAATCTTTCATTTGTTATGCCTTTATTATATATTTCTTCAATCAAACTTGGCAATTCTGCCTCAAATTTTGCTTTATATTCTGCTTCGGTGGTGGTATCTTCGCTTGGCTGTTCCTGCTCTTCGGGTTGCTTTTGCTCTTCGGGTTGTTTTTGATCGTCAGGTTGTTTCTCCTCGTCGGGGGTTTCTTCTTCGTCGGGAGTTTCGATTTCGGGAGTGTTGTCGGGCGCGTTGTCGGGAGTGTTGTCGGGAGTGCTGTCGGGCGTAGAGTTGGGCGTGGAGTTTGGGACGGTCTGCTGTTTGTTGTTTGAGCGATCGAACAAACTGCATGCGGCAAGCGACATGCACAGCGCGGCGATCAAAACAACGCACGCCACGGCGCGCAAAAATGACAAATTGTGACTTTGCATATTTCCTCCTTTTGCGGCTCTTGACATTGCGCGGGCGCAAATTTCATCGCCGCCAAAGCGTTTATTTGCGATATCTTGCTTGCGCACCCTTTGCCTTGCCAAAACGCTACTTTTGCAAGATTTGCATTACGTTTGTTGGCAAAATGCGGGATAAAATATAAGGTGCGCCGCTATGAGCGACGCACCGCAACTTGCCTTCGCCCATAGGTTGCGACACCATCAAATACGTGCGAAACATAATGCACTCTGAAAGAGCTTGGCAAAATTGCCACCGCGAAAGAGTCCATTGTTTCGCTGATTGCAAAAACAAAATATGATGATGTCGCAATGCTATTCTAACATCTTTTGACGATTAAATCAACAATTTGCAAAAATTTATCTCAAAGTGCAAAGTACATTCCAAATGGAACTATTTTATATATAATACAAAAATACAATAAAAAACGTTTGACATTTTGCGCGGGGTTTGCTAAAGTAGAGGTCGAGCCGCTCGGAAGTGGTTTTTTAAGCTGTCCCGATTGTCGGGCGCACCACGACGGCGAGACTGGTCAGAGGAGGTATAGTATGTACGCAATCGTTGAATGCGGCGGCAAACAGTACAAGGTCGAGAAGGATATGCTGGTCAAGGTCGAGAAGCTCGACGCGGAGATCGGCGCTGAGGTCGAACTCAAAGTTCTGCTTGTTGCAAACGAGAACGGAGTCAAAGCGGGCAAAGAGGCAGAAGGCTGCAAGGTCAAAGCAGTTGTCACAAAGCAGGACAAGTTCGCGAAGATCCTCGTTTTCCACTACAAAGCAAAGAAGCAAATCAGAAAGCGTCAAGGCCATCGTCAGCCCTACACAGAGCTGAAGATCGTGGCGATCGAGGGCTAAATGCTCACGGTTCGGTTTTTGAAAGAGAATGACAAATTTGTCGGCATAGAGTGCAACGGCCATTGCGAGTATGCCGATGAGGGCGCGGACATCGTCTGCGCGGCGGCAAGCTCCGTCATTCAAACGGCTGTGCTGGGCGTCATCAGGCTTTTGGGCTTGAACATAGGCTATGAGACTGACGACGAGAAGGGATATCTCAAGGCGATCTTGCCAAAGGATATTTCCGAGGGCGACCTGCACGACGCGGATATCATCTTCAAAACCGCATATCTCGGGGTGTCCGACCTCTATGAAACTTATTCGGACTTCATATCTTTGGAGGTAAAGTAATATGTTTATCAATATACAACTGTTCGCTCACAAAAAAGGTTCCGGTTCTTCTCACAACGGACGTGAGAGTGCGGCAAAGCGCCTCGGTCCCAAGCGTGCAGACGGACAATTTGTGCTTGCAGGCAACATCCTCGTTCGCCAAAGAGGCACAAAGTATCATCCGGGCAACAACGTCTCTATCGGCAAGGACGACACGCTCTTTGCTCTCATCGACGGCGTCGTGAAATTCGAGCGCGTCGGCAAGGATCGCAAGCAAGTGTCTGTGTACGCCGCAGAATGAGTCATCCGCCGCGCCGTCTTCGGACGGCGCGATTTTTTTATGACAAGCGCCGATTTTGACGTCGTCGGGTCGGCAATCTTTTGAAAAAAGGCAATTTGAGCCTCGCGGGACATTCTCCGCTCAACTTGCGCAACAACAACTTTATGACTACGTTTTCGCTTGAAAAAACCCCTTATTTTGACATTGCCGCCACCCTCGAATGCGGGCAGGTGTTTCGCTTTGTTCCCATCGACGGAGGCTACAGAGTGTGCGCGACGAGTCATCGCGCGGACGTCTTGGACAGGGGCGACCATTATGACGTCATCTGCGACGACGCCGATTTTTTCAAGCGCTATTTCGATTTTGACACAGACTATGCCGCAATACAGGCGGGGCTTGAGGACGGCGGCGCGTTGAGCGAGGCGATCGCGTTCGGACGAGGCATACACATTTTGAGGCAGGACCCCATCGAGACCATCTTCTCTTTTATAGTGTCTCAAAACAACCACATCCCGCGTATCAAGGGCATAATCGAGCGCATATGCGAGGCGCTCGGCGAGGACAAGGGCGGATATTTTGCGTTTCCGACTCTCGAAGCGCTTGCGAGCGCGGGCGAAGATTTTTATGCGAGCATAGGCGCGGGCTATCGCGCGGCATATCTTGACAGAGCGGCAAAGGCGATGCTCGTCGTCGATCTCGAGGGCTGGAGCCGCCTCGACACGCCGACCCTCAGAGCGCAACTTCTCGCGATGTACGGCGTCGGGCGCAAAGTCGCGGATTGCATCTTGCTGTTCGGCTTCAACAGGTTTGACGTTTTTCCCGTTGACACGTGGATCAAAAAGGTGTATGCGGATGTCTATCCCGATATGCCTGCCGACAAAATGTCAACTTTATTGGTGCAAAAATACGGAAAATATGCGGGTTTTGTGCAACAATGGCTATTTTATTTCAAAAGAACAAAAAAAACTATGGACAAATCGAATATTTTAAGTTAGAATAAATTTATAATATAAAAGAATGCGCAACTCATTGCAGAGTTGACAAGGAGAAGATTATGGCAGCAACAAAAAAGTATGTGGTTCTTGCAGACATCGAGAGCGTTCGCGTTCCTTTCACGGTGTTTGAGTCCGCTCTTGAGGAGCTTTCCCGCTACGGCGAGATCGCCGCGTGCAAATTCTATGGCTATTCCGCAAAGCGCACAAAGGATTATGGTGAGTTCATTCAGGAGAACAGCTATGACGCGCTCTCGGCGCTCCCCAAGAAGAGAAAGGGTAAACTCGATTTGCGCCAAGTCATCGACGCGGCAAGACTTGCTCAGTTCCCCAACATCGACGGCTTCTTCATCATCTACGGCAACGGCGACATCACTCCGCTCATCGCGTATCTCAAGGCATATGGCAAGGACGTCGTCGCAGGCGTCATTGAGCAGGACAAGAATTCCGTGCTGTGCAACAAGGTCATTATGCTCAACAACAATGCCACAAGTCAGGTCGTGCTCAACGCGGGCTACAAGAAGACGGGCGCTCCTCAACCCAAGAAGGTCGCTCCTCAACGTCCCACTCCCGTGCAGACCGCACCTCAACCCGCTCCTCAACCCGCACCGCAACCTCAATATCAACCGCCTCAGCAGCCCGTCTATCAGCAACCCGCGTACCAGCCCGCTCCTCAACCGGTAGCGCCCGCAGGTCCCAGCGACGCGGAACAGGCTCAGATGGCTTTGTTGCTCGAGCAATTCAATAAGATCCTCGGAGAGTGATCTCAAAGGACGCTCCGTGCAAAAACTTTGCGCTTGAAAAATGTCCCGCGGCTGCATAAACCTCGGGACGTCGGCGTGTATAACTGTTTGGGATGACGGCAAGTCGTCCCATTTATAAAAAAAAAATATGGCGGCGAGCCATATTTTTTTTGTAACCGTATTTTTTCAGTTTGCGGTTCAAAAGATCAAAAGGGCAAAGTCGCGGAGTTTTTGTAGGTGCAGAACGAAATTTTGTATCCGTTGTCGTCGATGGGAGGTTCGCTTGCGACCTGCCGCCAATTTTCAAGCGCGTCGAGATTGTCGAGAAACACCGTCGCGCCGCCATCCGCGTCAACTTTGGTGATGATCGCCTCTTCGCAGTAGGGTAGCATTGTGCGATACATCATCGCGCCGCCGATGACAAAGACGTCCTCGGGAGAATGTTTTTTCACCTCTGCGGACATCTCCTCGAGGGAGCGGACAAGGATATATCCTTTCTCGCTCGCGTCGGCGTCGCTTCCTTCGGGATAGAGTACGATATTCACCCGCCCTTTGAGAGGCATCCCGCCGGGAAGAGAGCGCAGAGTGTTGTAGCCCATCAGCACCGTCTTGCCGCGCGTGTAGCTCACAAAATGGCGCATATCCTCCTTGAGGTCGAAAAGCAAGCCGTTATTTTTGCCTATCCCCCAATTTTTGTCCACCGCAACGATCAATTTCATATCGCGACCTCGATCTTCTTGTCCAACTTTGTGTATTGATAATTTTCAAGTTCGAAGTCGGCAAGCGTAAAGTCATAGAAGTTTTTGATGTCGGGATTCATTTTGAAAGTCGGGGCGGGGTACTGCGGGTTGCGAAGTATCTCTTCCACGATGGGAATGTGGCGATCGTAGATGTGGGCGTCGCTGATCACGTGCACCAACTCTCCGACTTCCAGCCCGCTGACTTGCGCCATCATATGCACCAGAACAGCGTATTGCACGACGTTCCAGTTGTTGGCGGTGAGAGTGTCCTGACTGCGTTGATTGAGTATGGCGTTGAGCTTGTTGCCCGTGACGTTGAATGTCATCGAATAGGCGCAAGGATATAGGTGCATTTCGTGCAGGTCCGCAAAATTGTAGATGTTTGTCATTATGCGGCGGGAGCTTGGATTGTGCTTCAGATCATAGATGACTCTGTCGACTTGATCGAATTCGCCTTCGGGGTAGATGTGCTTGATGCCCAGCTGATAGCCGTATGCTTTGCCTATCGAGCCGCTCTCGTCCGCCCAACTGTCCCAGATGTGGGAGTTGAGATCGCGCACGTTGTTGGATTTCTTCTGCCATATCCAAAGCAATTCGTCAACGGCGGATTTGAACGCCGTCCTTCTGAGCGTGATGATGGGAAACTCCTTGCTCAGGTCGTAGCGATTGACTATGCAGAATTTTTTAATTGTGTGCGCGGGAGTTCCGTCCTCCCATCTCGGACGGACGGGAAGATCGCGATCGGACACGCCGTTGTCGATGATGTCGCGGCAAGTCGAAATGAAAATTTTGTCCGCAATACTCATTATAAAAATACCTCTTGATCATAATTTGGCACTTTACAGCGCAAAAATCACGCTATAAAGTGCCGTATTTGCAATTTCAGTCCTTGATGACAAGTTGCTCGTTGAGCGCTTTGACCATATCGACGGGGAGCTTGATCTCCTTTCTGTCATAGGTCACAAGGCCGTTGATCTCCTCCTCGACGTCGCTCACCTGGGTGTACACTGTGGCGCTCAATCCCTTCGCAACGTTGGGAATTATGCGCTTTTCATACAGCTTTTTGAACGCCTTCGCAAGCGATTCAGGACTCTTGTAGATGCGATATCCGAAAGACTTTTTGGGGGAGAATACGTGGCCGTCCACCTTGTAGGAATATCCGCCGAACTCGGAAAGCACGCGGCAACGCTTCTCGAAGCGCGGCACCGTGATGGGACGGAAATAGATGTGCTGAGACTTTGTGTCCGAGCTGTCCTTGCCTTGATCGTTCCAGCCCGAGACGCTGTCGATGAGGCGGGTGGGATCCTTTGCCTTCATATTGTTCGTTATGCGCACGCTGTCAAATTGTCCCCAACCTTCGTTGAACGGGACCCAGCAGCAGAGGCTGACGCAGTTTTTGAGATAGTTCATCGTGATGTCGACCTCTCTTTCAAACTCGTCTCTGCCTTCCTTGTCCGCGCGGGCGAGCTTTTTGTAGGCGCGCTCGTTGTCATCCTTGATGTGGATGCCGACAAAAGCCAACACGCCGATATAGAGCATATTGTATTTTGTGCCGCCCGTGACCATATCCTGCCACACGAGGATGCCCTCTTTGTCGCAGTGATAGTACCATCTGAGAGGCTCGATCTTGATGTGCTTTCTGATCATATTGAAGCCCATCGACTTGACAAGTTTGACGTCGTATTCCAGCGCCTTGTTTTCGGGAGGAGTGAGCATCCCGTCGGACCAATAGCCTTGATCGAGCACGCCGCTCATAAAGTAGGGCTTGTTGTTGAGCGCCATACGCTTGAAGCCCTTGCTGTCCGTCACAAAGCTGAATTTGCGCATTCCGAAATAGGATTTGACGATATCCTCTCCGAGTTTGAAGGCGAGGCCGTACAGCTTGGGATTTTCGGGGGACCAAAGCTCGTAATTCTTCATCGGGATGTCGATCTCGTCGCCTTCGCAGATGACGGCGGCGAGCTGTTTTGTGCTGTCTATACCGTCAAGCACGAGGACTTCGACGGGAACATCTGCGCTCTTGTCGAATTTGAGCTTGACAAGGTCGTTGTCGATGTCGGGGATGATCGTGACGTCCTTGAGATATGCCTCGGGCATACTCTCCATCCAAACGCTTTGCCATATGCCCGATTGAGGAGTGTACCAGATGCCGCCGCGCTTGATCGACTGTTTGGCGTGAGTGTGATAGCTTGTGTCGGACGGGTCTGTCACCTCGATGTCGATGACGTTTGCCCCGGGTTTGATCATATCGCTGATGTCAAAGCTGAAGGGCATATAACCGCCGCTGTGTTCGCCGACCGTCTGCCCGTTCAATGTGACTCTGCACCAAAAGTCCACCGCGCCGAAGTTGATGAATGTGCGCGACTTGATAAACTCCGCGGGAACTTCGAAAGAGCGATGATAATAGAGCTTGTCGTCGGGGGTGACCACAGTGCCTTCGGGAAGCCCGCTGAGCAGACTTTCGGGGGAATACGGCACCAAGATCTTGCCTTGATATGCGCCCGAGAAAGTTTCGCTCTTGCGCAGGATCGCATAGTCCCACTTGCCGTTGAGCGTGAAATAGCTCTTCCTCTCAAACTGAGGGCGAGGGTATTCCGCAAGAGGCACTTCGCCCGGGTTGAACAATGTGTTTAATCTTACTGTTTCCATAAAATCCTCCATTATGTTTTATATTATAACATAATATATTGAGTCAAACAAGACAAAAATCAAAATTTATGTCGCAAGTGCGACAAATAGTTTGTGTTGACTGTTTGACGTAAGTTGTGCTAATATATATGCGGAGGTCGATTATGAAATTTTATATTTGTTCCGATATCCACGGAGCGGCGCCCAAACTCGGCGCGTTGCTCGCAATGATTGGAAGCGAACTTGACGGAGGCAAAGCGAAACTTGTCGTGCTTGGAGACATCTACAATCACGGCCCGCGCAATCCCTTGCCGGAAGGATATGCTCCGATGGAAGTCGCAAACGCGCTCAACGCTCGCAAGGACGCGGTCATCGCCGTCAAGGGCAACTGCGACAGCGAGATCGACGAGACCATCAGCGAATTCAACATCTATCTCTTCTCCACCGTGGAGATCGGCGGGCGCAAGATCGTCTTTACGCACGGTCACAAGTGCAACCCCGCTATGCCGGACAAGTCGCTCAAGGCGGGGGATATCGTCTTTTACGGACACGAGCACAGGGTGGATCACAGGCTTATCGAGGGCGTGCATTACGTCTGCGTCGGCGGGCTTGGAATGGCGGCGGCAGGGTCAAAACCGAGCTATGCCGTGTTTGAAGGCAACAAAGTCGCCGTATATTCTATCGACGACGGCTCTTCGCTTTTGAGCTTCGAGTTGCAATGATTTTTCGCGACATAAAAATGCGACCGCGTTTTTGACACGGTCGCTTTGTTGTCGTAAGATATGATTTTTCGGCGCCGCGGCGTATTGTCGCGACGTTTTAGTTTTGCTCTTTATTGGTCGTTTGGTCTGCGCGGCAGTCCGACGCTTCGCTCTTCTTGGCCGGAACGCTTTCGTCGGGCTGAGAAGGGAAATCGTCTTCGCTCTGCTGTGACGTTTCCAAGGAGGGCGCGTCATTTTGCGCGTCGCTCTCGCATTTGTCGGCGGAGTCGGGCGCTTCAAAGGTCTCGTCCGTATCGGATACGGAGGACGCGTCCTCCGTGCGTGAGGAGCCAGCGCCCGCCAAAATCGCTTGAGCGCGTTCCGTTTCGCTTTCGGCGCGCTGTTTTTTCTTTTGCAAAGCGAAGCGTATCGCCGCAAACGCGCCGCACACCGCTATCCCCACAAACAGATATGCGGAGCCTATGCCCCCGCCCAAGCCCACAACGCCAAGCACGACGGACAACACGACGATGATGGCGGCGGGTATGAGCGCAAGTTTGGGATTTTTGGCGACGTATTTGCCGCCGAGCGAGCCGAACAACGCGTACACGACGCAGGAGAAAGCCGGCAATATCCAATTGTTGCGAGTCACGGTTGCCTGCAGATTGGTGAAGGCGAGGCAAAGCACCAAGACGCCTATGATAACGACGGTCACTAGCGTGCTTGTCGCGATCGCCAACGTTGACACGACCTCGTTTTCTTCCGAGCCGGGTTTTGTGCCGCAAATTTCCTGCGCCTTGACAACGCAGGGGATCTTGAGGTTGGACAGGTTGCCCGTGATGAAGGCGAGATATTCGCCGCTCACGCCGAGCATCGGCGCGTAAATGATGGGTTCGACAATGCCCGACACAAAGTTGATGATCAGCGGGATCAGAACGGCGGATGTGCCGAAAACTCGCCAATCCGGAGTCACGTCGTAATAAAGCCCGATGGATACGGGGATCATAAGGAAGAGCAAGATCGCCAAAGCGGTCCATATCCTGCCGATGAGGTGGTATTTGAAGGAATAATCACGCGGAAGTTTTTTCATATTTGCCTCCTTAGACGAGCATTGCGGACGCCGCCGCTTCGACGGACGCAAGAGGCCAGCCGTTTTTTGTCGCGAAATAGCTTATCACGGCGACGGTCGCCATTGCGATCAGCATAGATACGGGGGTCGCAAAACTGTCCAACCATTGCCACTTGAGCTTTGTGATCAGCAGGTCGCAGATGTACATCATCAACATGGCGACGATGACCGCGATGAAATTGAAATAGGAATCCACATAGCCCGCGCCCGTCGCGACCGACGTGATGCTCATCGCGAGGTATCCCAGCACAAGGCCGATGAAGCACACCTGAAAGATGAGTTCGCCGAGGTTTACGCTGTTTTTGCCGACGCCCGCGTTCTTGCCCATAAGCGTGCCGAATTTCGGTTGCAGGCGGCGATAGAACACAAGCACCAATATCGGTCCCGACATTATCGAGACAGTCATAACAGTGGATATTGTGACGAGATCTTTTGCCGTCATACCTCTCGACATAAGCCTTTGAAGGGAGCCTGCGAGCGCGGTCGCGGCGCCATCCGCCATCTGTGTCTCGTATTGCAAAGAACCTATGACGCTCAGTCGTATCGACGGAAAAGCGACTCCCAACGATCCGGCAAGAGTGATGATGCCGAGCGCAATACCTATCGCGGGCAAGATGGAGAAAGAGAGCGAGGAAGAGATCACTTTTTTGATTTTTTCGGCGCTCAGTCCCAACTTCTTTGCGCGGCGGATCGAGGCAACCATATAGAATGCGGCAAGCGCCACAACAAAGGCGAACACCGCGCCGTACAGCCCGAACATCAGAGGGGAATCGGGCGAAAATGAGTTCAGAAGGCTTTGAGTCATACGTACTCCTTTTTTGTCGTTAAATTTTGCAAAACGGACTTTATGCGCTTCAAACAGCCGCATAAAACGCCGTTTGAGTTGTCAATATATCTTTTTCATCTCAGACAGATACGCTTTGAAGAGAGCTTGATATGCGCCGCATTTTTCGACGTCCCTTCTCTCTCGCTTGCAACCGCCTCCGCAAAGTTTGAAATACGGACAGGCTTTGCATTTTGCCGAAACGCGAAGGCTTTCGCGGATGAAATTTTTTGCGGCGGGGCAAACGGCGAGCGCGGAAAAATCCGTGGCGGCGATGTTGCCAAGCTCAAATTCGTCAAGGCAGTAGAAGTCGCAGGGATACACTGTGCCGTCCGCTTCGATGACAAACTGGTGAGAGCAGAATCCGTTCATCCCGCATTGCTCCGCGCTTTTGCCGTGCGCGAGGCGGACGAAGTTGTCAAACTGCCTGATCGAGATATATTTTCCGTCTTTGATGTCCGCGAGGTAGCGAGCGAACAGTTTTTTCAAAAAGACGGCGTATTCCTCTTCGGTCGGGTATGAATCGGGGTCGTAAGGTTGACCGTCGAGAGGCTTGAGGAAGGGGATAAATTGTAAAAATTTGAAGTCCTGCGCCTTGTAAAAATCGTAGATCTCGTCAATGTTGACGACGACAGAGCGGCTCAGCACGGTGAGGACGTTGAAGGGAACGCCGCGCCTTTTCAGCAAGCCTATGCCGCGCATTATGTCGGGAAAGGCGGGCGCGCCGTCTGCCGTGACGCGACAGCGGTTGTTTTCCTCCGCGCCGTCGAGAGATATCCCGATCAAAAAGTTGTGCTTTTTGAAGATATCGATCCACTCGTCGTCTATCAGCGTGCCGTTTGTCTGTATGACGGCGGAGACGTTCGGATGAGGCGACACAAGTTTGCCGACGAACTCGAAAAACGCCTTGCCTCGCAAAAGCGGTTCGCCGCCTTGAAATGACAAGTAGAGCCTGTCCCCATTCGCATAGGAGAGCGCTTTTTTGAAGATATCCTCAAAAAGCGCCTCGCTCATCATTCCCTTGCTGAAGCTCTCGCGCATATTCGCCAAGGAGTGATAAAAACAATAGGTGCATCTCAGATTGCAATTGCCCGAGGCGGGCTTTAACATCACGGATATGTTCATCGGCTATTTGATTATGCCGCGCCTGTTCGTGCGAAGTTCCTTGCGGAAGGCGAGCAACCTCTCTTTGAGCAGAAGCGCAACGTCGGGGTGCCTCTTCGACAGGTTGTAGCCCTCGATGGGGTCGTCGTCCAAATCAAAGAGGAAATTTTTGTAGTATTGATCGATGAAGGCGCTGTTCTCGTTGAGGACATTCTGATAATACTTGAAGTCGTGGAGTTCGCCGTCGATCTCCGCGGGCATTTGCAAACTTTGCACATTGCCTTTTTTGATGTAGTAGAGCGCGCGCATATTGCCTTCGCGGTCGAGGACTTTTGCGTCGGACGGAGTTGCGGCGGTGAGCGCGCCGAGCATACTGACGCCGTCTATCGTTCTGTCCGTCGGAAGCGGAATACCCATAAATTCGAGCAGAGTGGGGAAGATGTCTATGTTCATATAGCTCGACGTGACGCGATATCCGCTTGCCGCCTCGCCATTGGAATTTGTCCAGCCGACTGGATCGTCCGTCGCGAAAGTCCTGCCGTCCGCCGTCCTGAGATTTTTGCCGATTTTGACGAGCATAGGCACTTTGTGGCCGCCTTCGAACGTCGTGTTTTTGCGCCCTTTCAGTGCGCCCGTCGCGCCTTCCTTGCCGGGACCGTTGTCCGACGTAAAGATGATTATCGTGTTGTCGGCGACTTCGGGATCGGAATAGATGAGTTCGAGCGTAGTGCCGAGATAGGCGTCAAACTCCTCGACGCAATCTATGTAGGTGTCGTCCGTGGTATCGCCCTGCACGGCGCCGTCCAAATTTGTTTGCGTCGTGTTGTAGCTTGAAAACAGAGGCGCGTGCGGCCAAGGAGTGCAATAGTATGAGAAGAAGGGAGTGCCGTTATTCTTGTAATCATCGATCTGGTCTTGTAGGTATTCGTTCATCTTTTCCGTGATGCGCTGTGTTGATTTGGATTGGTCCTTCATCTCGGCGTGCGAGAACACCTCGTGATATTGTCCGTTTTGCTCCTCGACAAAGTTGTAGGGCGTCATATCGTTGACATAGTGGCTGCCGTAAAAATAGTCGAAACCTTGATTTGTTGGCAGATATTCGCCATAGTCGCCCAAATTCCACTTGCCGAACAGCGCGGTGGAGTAGCCTTGAGTTTTCAAAACTTCCGCGATCGTGATCTCGTCGCCCAAAATGCCGTCCACGTTGTAGAGGAATTGGAAGGGATTGAAATAGCGCGTGTTGCCGAACGGATCGAGGGAAACGTTGGAGGGGAACACCACGTTGTCAAGATACCCGCGCGAGCAATATCTGCCCGTCAATATGCCGAAGCGAGACGGAGAACAGACAGGGGAAGAAGCATAAAAATTGTCGAAAAATACGCCGCCGTTTTCGGCGATCTTGTCTATGTTGGGCGTGAGTATGGACGGCGCCTTGCCCTCGTTGAGCAGGCTGGAGGAGTTGAGATAGCTGTACATCGAGATGTCCGCGTATCCCATATCGTCCATAAGTATGAACAAAATGTTGGGACGTTTTTGCCCGTTTTTGAGGGCGGCGAGAGATTCGAGATACTCATCGTGGCCGTCCTTGAGAGACTCGACCGTGGGCGTCGCCTTGAAGCTGCAACACAAAAAGTACAGCACGGTGACTCCAAGCATCAGCGCCGCGCACAGCGAAGCGACCAATCGTTTTGCCGTAAGTTTTTTGAGGCGTCTCAGGCATAACGCAAACGCCGCGAGCGCGATAGGAATGAGGGTGAACAACAGAGTATAGCCGAATCTTTCGGCGGCGTTGCCCGCTCCCCAAATGAAAAAGTAGAGCAACAGCGACGCGTCCGACAAGATGAAGCTCGCCGCCGTCCACACGCTCAAGCGTCCTCTGCACGCGCCGATGAATGTCGCGAGGGCAAACGCCATCGAAAACGCGATCGCGCAGACCGCAAGAAAGTTGAAGCCCGTCGCGAGCAACGTCAAGGCATATGCCGCCTCAACGCAGAACAGCGCGAAAGATACGCTTTTCAGCTTGTTTTCAATCGTAAATCCGCCCTTCGCGCGCGAAGCTCCGCTGCGGTTTGAAGCGGTTCCGTCCCCCGCTTCAGCAGAAGGCGCCGCGACGTCCTGTTCGACGGATTGCGATTTTATCTCCATATCATCCATAATACTCCTCTCAAAATAGCTAATATAATAAATATACAATAATATGCCGGATTTGGCAAGCGCAACATTTTTGCGGGTTGCCTCGACTGCGCCGGCAGAGAAAGTCGCGGTTGACGAATCGTGTTTTTTAGAGTACAATTATATCAACGGAGGGCTTATGAAAAAAATTTTATTTGTCGGAGCGGGTATGGCGGCGCTTGTGGCGGCGGAAAAACTCGGCAGATCGGGAAAGTATGAGGTCACGGTGCTTGAAAAGAACGCGCGCGAGAATATCTCATATGATTGGCACGACGACGTAAATCGCGCGGCTTTTGAAAAGAACGGGTTGCCAATGCCGCTCGAAGGGACCTATTTTGTAAAACGCAATTGGACGTTTATACCGCCTTCCGAGAGCGTCGAGGTCACGTTGGATATCCCCGAAGAGGAGTTGGATCTCTCCATCGAGAGGCGCAAGCTCGCGCAACAATACATAAGCCGAGCGGAGGACGTTGTGGATTTCAGATTCTCCACGCAGGCGGACAGCCTCATCTTTGAGGGAGACAGAGTTGTCGGAGTGCGCGCAGGAGAGGAAAAATTTTATGCCGATCTTGTAGTTGACAACTCGGGCGCTATGTCGAAATTGCGCGCTCAATTGCCCGAGGACAGCGGCGTGACAAAGCAACCGAATGACGATGAGATTTTTGTCGCGTACCGCGCGTTTATGAAGAGCGCGGACGGCGCGCCGTCGCCAAAAAACACCAACCGAGCCTATCTCAAACACCTCGGAGAGACGGGCATCAGCTGGAGCATTCTCGATCCGTCGGGCAGTGTGAACGTCCTCATCGGGAGAGTCGGAAGTTTGCCGAAAGAGACTTTTATCGGCGCGTTTCGTGCGCTTAAAGCCTCAAATCCGAACATATCCGACGAGATTGTGCGAGGCGGGATCATATGCAAGATCCCCATCAGACATCCTCTCTCGCGTATGGTCGCGGACGGCTATGTCGCGATCGGCGACAGCGCATTTATGACGATCCCGATGATCGGCAGCGGGATACAGAACAGCATTGACGCCGCCTGTATTCTTGCGGACGTCATCCTCAAAAACGATTCGCCTCTCAAGCAAGCGCTTTGGGAATATCAGGTGCGCTACTATCTTGAAAAGGGCGCCGATCATATGGGCGTCGACGTTTTGAAGCGCTGGTTGCTCTCGGCGTATCCGAAGGACCTGGATTGGCTGTTTGAAAAGGGCGTCGTCGGCGAAAAGGAGATGGAAGCGGGCGCGACGGGGCAACTTGTCAAGCTCTCATTCTCCGATCTGCTCTCCAAGCTCAAAAAGGGAATATCTCGTTTGCCTCTGCTGCTCAAGCTCAACGGAGTCATACAAAAATCCGCGCGGGCGGCGAAGATCGGCAGGCGTATACCCAAGACTTTTGACGAGAAGGCGGTTTGCCGTTGGCAGCGCCGAGTGGAATCTCTCTACAGATGAGTTTTGAGTCCGACAGGCGTCGGCATCGGAACGCAAACTCAAAAAAAAGAAAAACCTCGTCAAGAGGTTTTTTCCATATCCGACGGGACGCGGATCTGCGCAAATCGCGGGTCAATCGAGATAGGTGTATTTTGCTCTGTAGTGCGCGTACATCTTTTCGTACATCTCGTCCTCCGTCTTGCCGACGCCGAAGATTTTGCCAAATTTGGCGATGAAATAGGTCCCCTTCGGCACAAAGACATAGTCGAAAACGCCGTCCGCCTGCGCGTCGCCCGCCGTCTTGTAGCGTCTGTCGATGTCGTCGCGCGCGATATAGCAGAGATCTCCGTCGTTTTGGCTGATGACGTAGTTGCGATAGATGTAAGAGATCTTGTCTCGAGCTTCCTTTTCCGTGTCCACGACGTCATAGGTCATATCGTTTTTGAGGATGATGACAAAGTTTTTGTCATACACGGCAAATTGCAGGATCTCGTCGTCTTTGCCGTCGAGATATGGGATGAGGGCGTCGCTGTCGCCAAACGTCCAATGCTGGTGCTTTTTGGTCATATAAATGCGGTATTTTGTGTCCGACATAATTCACCTCGTCAAAATTATATCACACGCGGCGCAACTATTCAACAACAACTTTTTTAGCAGAGGAGCGGCAGAGTTTGCGAACTTTTTGTTTTTTGTTGAAAATCCATTCGCTTTGGTATATAATATTTCACATCAAATGCAGATTTTGCGTTTTGGGAGAGAATATGAGAAAGGTAAGAATTTTTGCGATAGCGATGTTGATCCTTGCGCTTTGCGCGTGTATGTTGGTCGCCTGCGGAGGAGACCGCTCAAAGACGTTGACAATCGATCACACAAGCGTCCTGCTCAAAGCGGACGGGCAATACGATTATATCTCCGACGTGCGCCTCAACACGGAAAAATATCCCGAACTCGAGCGCCAAGGGTTGAGGCTGATCACGGGTTACGGCGACGATTATTCCACGGCGAACGAGATCGTTCCCGACAATTCGAACGCAATCGAGCAATATTTCAAACAAGACAAAGGCATAATGATCATCATCAACGGATTGCAGCTCGGCGTGGGCAGATACAACAACGTCAATATGCAGAGCGACAGTCGCCTTGCGGAGCTTGAACGTTACGGCAAAGATAAGGACATCGATTATTTCAAGAACGATTCGAAGAGCGAGCAGAATTACGATCTCGGCAAATATTGGTTTGACAACGGCTACAACGTTTTCTACTTCCATTGGGAGATGTTCGCGGATTATTACAACAAGGGATCGATTGCGGACACAGGCAGGGGTCCCGGCGAAGTGCAGGAAAGGATCTGGTCGACGGATACGGGCGTTCAGGCCGCCTACACGCGCGGCGGCAAAACCTATATGACGGAATTCGGGGAGGCGGTCAACGGCAGTTTGGCGGAGTGGTTCGCCGCAGACTATATGCGTATGGCGGCGGCGGTCAGCGAAGTTTTCCCGGATTATGCGACCTCGACTCACGACATCAGGATCGCGGGACACTCGATGGGCGGCGTTCTCACCGTGGCGGGAGGCACGCTTTTGCATATGCTCAGCGACGCTAACAAATTGCCGAAGGCGTTTGTCCCCAACAGATTCTCGCTGATGGACAGCTATCTTGCCATAAGTTCGAATCCCGATCTCACCGTGTCTTGGAGCGGCAAGAAGTATTACGCGCTTCCCGACGACCCCGACGACTCTTCCGACGGCGGATATTGCAACTATATCCCCGCTTTGGATCTTGCGGTCAACACATACGGCGTGGCGGCGGAATTTGTTTGCAACGAGGGCTTTTTGGTCCCCTTCAAAAATATGGCAGGAGCATACGAGACCCATTTCGACGAGGATACCAAGCGGTTTGACGGAGATTACAGCGATGTCGCAAACTATATCCTCGATCTTTGTCCGATCATTCTCGTGCGCCCATACTTCTCGGGACTGACCACAAACTCGATGGCGGCGAACGGTCATAACGCCGTGCGCGAATGGTATCTCAGCACAATTTTGTACGACGCGCCAAAGGCGGGCGACGTCACCGTCCCCACCGCAAGGATGTCCGACAAGGACGTGAGATCTCTCAGAGGCAGATTCTTTGTGATGAACAACGAGAGAAAAAATTGGTGCGAAACTGTCCGTCCCGACGACGACGACTTCTCCGTTGACAAATCGGAGATCGTTGCGTAGAAAATTTTCATCGGATATCAAAAAAGCAAGCGTAAACAGCGGGAGGCAAAAACCTCCCGCATTTCGCGTTTGAAGGCGGCAAAAGGGTGAAATTGCGTTTAATACATATATTGGGAAGCGATTTTTGTTGACACTTTGTCCGTTGCAACTTATACTTTTAGTACTCATAATCGTATTTACGCGCACGAATCTTCCTTGAGAATGATAAGCGAATGATCGCAATTTATGCGCACTAAAACGTCTGTGTATCCCGAATTTCAGGAGGGCTTGAAAATGATGAAAAAAAAGATATTGACAATATTGTGCGTCGCGCTTTTGCTCGCGGCGTCGGCGCTTGCTCTTGCGGCGTGCGATGAGACGGAATATAGCGTCATCAAATTCGACGCGCAAGGCGGGACCGCCATACAGCAGATTTTGGCAAAAGAGGGCGAGAAGATCATCGCTCCCGCAGATCCGACGCGAAGCGGATATGAATTTGTGGGCTGGGCTTTGTCCGCGGACGGCGAGCGCGTGGATTTCCCCGAAAATATGCCCAAGGGCGAGACGACCTATTTTGCGCTGTGGAAGGCGGAGACTCCCGCGCAACCTGACAACAAAGTCGCCTACAGGATCGAATATCATCTCGAAAACTTTGACGGAGACGATTTTCCCATCGACAACGAGCGCACGATCTTTGCGGAGGGCGAATCGGGTCAAAGCGTGTCGGTCACCGCGCCCATCATCGAGTATATGCAATTTGACGAGAACAGATCCACTCCGTTGACTATGACGCTCGGAGAGGGCGACAACGTTTTCAGACTGTATTACGCAAGGACGATCTACAGGCTTTTGCTCAGCGAGGGCGATTCCAATCCGGGAGAGACGGAGCTGAACGCGAAGTTCGAGCATACCGTCGCGCTTCCGGACGCGGATTACGAGTCAAACGGCAAGCTGTTTATAGGTTGGGCTGACAATGAGAACGCGGCGCGCGAAGATATCCTGCTGCCGGGAGAGGAGATCGAACTCACCCAAAACAAGCTGTTGTACGCTCAGTACGGCACGGCGTATGATGGGATGTTCGACTCGCTCGGGCAGGTTGCGCTCAGCGCTCCCGACGCAGACGGAAATTGCATCGCGCTGTACATTGCTCCCGACGGAACTCGCGAATGGGGCGAGGCGAGCGGCGACGCGAAAGGATGCCGCATACAGACGCAAAATTTCAAAGGCATATTCGGCGCGTCCAAGCTGTTCAGAAAGGACGAGACGGGCAAATACATCGGCTACAGCTTGCTCAACGACGCTTGCGATGAAAAATACGGCACGCTGGAACTCGACGCGGCGGAAATGACCGCCGTCTACACAGTTGGCGACAGCGTGAAGAGCGGCAGCTACAGCTTTTTGACGGACAGCGACGGATACACGGGCGAGATGCTCCTCACAAGCGGGAGCGATCGCGTCAATTTCAGATTTGCGGACGGGCAATTTGAAGGCGACTTTGTCGGCAGTTTCATCGTCAAGGGCGAAGAAGCGGGGAGATACAAAGTGATGTCCGACATCACGTCGCTCAGCGTCGAGGACCTCTATGAGGTGGAACTTGACGGCTACGGCAGATTGTCCTTCCCCATCAGTATGCTCGGTTTGGCGCTCGCCTATGGCGAATACAAGGGCTTGGACGCCGCAAAGGGCATTTGGCAGTTCAAATTTGTGGGATTTATCATCGAAGATATTTCCGACACTATCTATATGAGCGGCGGCTATCGCGATTGCAATTTCATATTGAAGACCGCCGTCAAGAGCATTTTCGGCTCGCAGGTGGACAGCTATCCCGTGTTCATCCCCGCGCGGGAGATCCGCGCAGGCTACGTCCGCGAACTCGATAAATACGTCGGCAAGAAGCTGCGCCTCAAAGTGCAGAAGCCCGAAGATATCCGCATAACGCGCAAGAAGGATTTTATATGGCGGAAGGCTCCGTCGTGAAGTTTTCCTCGGCGGGTAATATGAGATATTTCGATATTGACGCGGACAAATCTTCATTCAAAGAGGTCGACGCGTCCGCGGGCAGCTATCAACTCGGCGATTTCGAGGTGTGGCTGAGCGGCATATATCCCGCGCAAAAAACGGGCAGTATGAGGGTGAGCCACGGCGGCAGGCTTATCGCGGAAGGCGCCTATTGGCAGACCGTCGAAGGTGATTTCGAGTTTGATCCCGTCTGGGTGGACTTCCTGTATCCTATGATAAACGGCATAGCGGTGGGCAAATTCAACTTCAAAATAGAGGAAGGCGACATTTTGATGCGCAACGACGCGCTCTACGGCGATTTCGAGTTTACGGACGGCTCCATACTTTCCTTTGACGGCTACGGCAACGCGACGCTGGAAGGCAGGACTGTCAAAGTCGGTACGCGCATTTCAAACACCGTGTTGCTGGACGGTCAAGGCTATGTTCTTAATCCCGGCGCGCGCTCCGTCGAGAAGGCGAGCGGACTTTCGGGCGAGTATTTCACCGCTGTGGACGAATACATCGGTCCCGGCAAGCTCGCGTTTGACGGCAACGGCGTCGCTTTGTTCTACAATATGACAAAGGGCGTGCTGTGCGGGCAGGGCAGCTACACCTATGACGAGGCGAGCGGCGTCGGCGAATTTATTCCCGAGCCGAACGAGGAGTTTCCCGTCGAGGGGTTCCGATTTATTCTGACTTCCGCCTATGACCAATATGGGCTGTACTATGAGAATGTATATTTCAAATATCACGATGAGAGCCACATCAAAAAAGATATCGACGGAGGCTCGAGTTTTGAGCTGAGCGGATACGGTTATATGACCGACAACTATTCCGATCCCGCGTCGGGCGTGTATGAGCTGACTTTCTTCGGCGAAGGCGCTACATACGACAACGACAAAAAAAATCTGCATCTGACGGGCGGCAGCTACATCATACACTTCGTCAATGTGCAGGCGCAGGCCGTGGACGGAATGTTGCAATACAGGATCCCCTTAAATCCGGATATGACCATACAGCTGACCTTCGGCAACACCGTGATAGGTGTGACGGTCAAGGACGGCAAAGCGGAAGAGGCCAGCGCCGAGACAGGCACCTATTACGGCTATTCTTATGAGTCCAATTTGAGCAACCCCGAAATGCGCATTACGCTTGACGGGGCGGGCAAAGCGACATACGTAAGCACGCACGCCGGTTATCTCGGTACGATTGAGTTTTCCGCCGAGACCGTCAGCGGCACCTACACCGTCAACGGCGAGGTGATTACGTTTGTACCCAACGACGGCGCCTTCGTGATGGGGATGGCTCAGCTTGTTTTCAAACTTGTCACATTTGAGACGGATTCCGGCACGGTCACGCTCTTCCATGTCAGTGACGTCAACGGCAGAGAAATGTCTCTTGAGGGCAGCGACGGATCAAAACTCGAAGTGAACGGCTTTGGGGACGTCGTGTACACTCCCGCGGGAGGCGAACCTCTCAAAGCGGATTGCCTGCAGGCAAACACTTTCGTGGAAAAGGTTGAAATTGTCCCCGGCGTCGACGAAAAAGACAAAACCACAACCACGGATATAAAACAACAAAGGCTCATCGCGAGATTCGACGACGGAGCAACGCGTATGTTCTCCTATGACAAAGAGAAGAAGAGCTTTGAGGAAATCGGCATCGAAGCGCGCGAGTACAAGCTCTATGACGGCAAAGGAGGCAGCGACAACGGCACTTTGATCCTCCTCGACGGAAAGGGAGGCGCAAAACTTTGTTGCACGATAGATGTGCAAAATCTCTTTGTGACACAGTTGCCGATCGTCGCGACGGTGGCGAGCGCCAAATACGAGATAGATCCCGACGACAAAAACACAGTGTGGCTATCGGATATCGTTGTGGATGAAAAATATAAGGACAAATACACTCTCCCGAAGAGCGATTTCGGCATAGTCCTCGGCTCGGTGGTGGGCAGAGGGGACAACACGGATTATGTTTTTGCCCTTGAAGAGGGCTTCAACAAGGTCTACTCCACGGCGGACGGCAAGACTGTCACGGTGAACGGCTTCAACAACATCACGGTGAGCGGTTTCGAGAACATCACGTCAAGCTATGTGATCACCTTCGAGAAGCGCACGATTGCGTCAAAGAGCGTGTACGTGCTGACGTTGAGAAGCGGCAATGGCAGGTGGACGTATGTGCATTACTTCACGCTCGGCGAGGACGGTTCCACTCTGACCGAGATCCTCGTCGACCTCGCGATCAACTGATAGGCAATCGTCCGCTACCTTGATATCGCTATCTCGATAACCGGTACTGCAATCACTCGATAACGCGATCATTCGATATCGTGATCGACGGATATCGCAAGAGACTGAGAAGGAAACATATTACGATCGCTACTCAAAGCGAATGTATTATGGAAATTTATCAACAATTTGCGACGGCGATTTTCGCCGTCGCTTTCTATAACAAAAAATCGAACAGATGTTCGCTTTAATATTTTGATTGATAGGCAAACCCCAAACAAATTCGGACAAAAGAATCTATCATAAAAATTTGCAAATCTATAAGCATAAGGTGTAAAATCAATTCAGAAATATTGCGTGTTAATATGGAATTTATTGAAACCTAAAAAGGAGATAAAAATGAGCATAGGAGGCGACAAATGAAATACCTCGATTTAGTGGAACTGGTTGTAGAAAGGCCGACATATTTGAAAGCAGGAGTAAAACGCGGCGATTTTGGCGCTGTTATGTCAAAAGAGGCTATAGACGGCAAATGGCAGGTCGTCTTTTCCGAGTTTTACACCGGCAAAGATATTGCGGATATTATGGTATATGAAAATGATTTGAAGGTATACGACTTTGTTCCTTTGGACAGATATCCAAAATAAAGTTGCATATTAGGTTTTTTGCTCAACTGCTAAAATAAAAATTTATACAAAGTTTAATATGGATTTATTATAAGAACACAAACAGAAAAAGTCCTGTCGACAAGCAGATTTTTCTTTAATTTTCGCCCCCTCAGGACTCGAAGGTGGCATTGCCACCCAACGGCTTGTCAAGCCGTTGCCTGTGACCTGCGGTCACACTGCACTGATTTACCCCATAAAATCGTTCTATATGTTTTCCGTTTCTACAAAGCGATACTTTGTCACTCGTTTCTATGGGGAACCCCGTTTCCGCTCAGACGGACCTTGCGGTAGCTCCGCTGTAAGTCGATTTCTGTTGCCTCTGTTGCGCGCGATCCAATTGGAATATAGGTGTCGGATTTTTTATAACAAGACAGTCGCAATTTTTGAGGTCTTTGCATCGTTATATTGATCTGAATGGGACTTTTCTTCATTGTTTGCAGATTTTTGTATTCGGTTACAAAAAGAAAGCAGGGAAGCCTGTTTGCAGCATTTTACTCAATTAAAATGCCTGTTTTGCGATTCCGTATATGCGAGATCGTATGCGAAAAAATCCGCCTATGCGCAATAGGGGCTACAATGATACCGACGATGAAAATTCGGAGGTAAAAATGAAGTATAAAATTTGGTTGGACAA
>CANQZE010000006.1 GCA_947628255.1 uncultured Clostridia bacterium
CGGCAGGATTTGACTGTCGTGGGCGAATACATAGACAGAGCATTGACGGGAACTACGGACAAACGTCCGCAGTTCCTTAAAATGATCGACGACAGCAAGAAAAAGACGTTCGATTACGTCCTCGTCTATCAATTAGACCGCTTCGCTCGAAATCGCTATGACAGCGCAAACTACAAGGCAAAACTCAAAAAGAACGGCGTTCGTGTTCTTTCGGCAAAAGAGAACATTACCGAGGATGCGAGCGGTATTCTCATTGAAGGCGTACTTGAAAGTATGGCGGAATACTACTCCGCCGAACTCTCTCAAAAGGTCAAGCGCGGCATAAGAGAGAGCCTTACAAAGGGATATTTTATAGGCGGAAACTGCTTATTCGGCTATGACATTGTGGATAAACATTGGTCGGTCAATCCCACCGAAGCGGAGATCGTGCGAGATATGTTCGCCCGCTATAAAAGCGGAGAGAAAGCAAAAAGCATTGTGGATAGGCTGAACGCACAAGGTATCCGCAACAAGAGCGGAGCGGCATTTACGGTCAATTCGTTTGCCAAAATCATCCGCAACAGCAAATACGCGGGCATTGTCATCAACAACGGCGAAACCTATGAAAACGTCGTCCCCGCTATCGTGGACAAGGACACCTACGAAGCTTGCAACCGTATCATGGACAATCAACGGCACAAGCAAAAGACCGTGCAAGAACACAGCGAATACGTTTTGTCCGGAAAACTTTTTTGCGGAAACTGCGGCACACTTATGACTGCCGAGGACGGAACGAGCCATACAGGCAAGATCTATCACTACTACAAGTGTTTTAATCGCAAGAAGAACAAAGAGCAATGCAACAAGAGCAACATCACCAAAGAGAAGCTCGAAAACCTCGTCTTTGAAAATACGATAGAATACGTTTTGAAGCCGCAGGCGATAGACAAAATTGCCTCGGCGGTCGTGGAAAAATTCAACAGTAGCATTACAAAGTCCGACTCGCTCGCTCTGCTTGAAAAGGAGCAACAGCAAGTTCAGAAGTCCATAAACGGCTTTCTGAACGCCATCGCCGAGGGAGTTGTTACGAAGTCTACGAAAGAAAGATTGCTTGCTTTGGAACAGCAAAATGACATTCTCGAAGAGAAGATCGCATTGGAAAAAGCAAGACAAATTCAACCGCTCGAATACGAAACGGTAAAGGCATTTCTATCCTATTTTGCAAGGAAGAAATACCAGAACGACGAGGAGAAAAACGAATTTTTCAACTCGTTCATTTATCGTGTCGTACTGTTTGACGACTGCGTTTATATTTTTTATAACACTTCGCCCGATGTGCCGACAAAGGTAAAACTCGACAAGGACGAACTTGACGAGTTAAAAAGCCCCGAACATAGAAAAAGCACCCAACTTCAACCGCTTGGGTTCAAATTGGGTGCTAATGGCGGAGAAGCAGGGATTTGAACCCTGGCTACGATTCACTCGTACTACTCCCTTAGCAGGGGAGCCCCTTCGGCCTCTTGGGTACTTCTCCGTGCCGATATTCGTTAGGCTTTTATAGTATCACACCGCGGCGGGGATGTCAATGCTTTTGAGGCGAATTTTGTGAGGAGCGGCGCATTTTTTGAGGGCGGAGATGGGATGCAGATGCGGCAGAGGAGGGCGTAAAAATGGTCGCGACGTCATTTCGTTGACGCGGCGACGGCAAGGCGAGCTTGATTTGAGCGGCTTGGAAATATGGGAAGGAAGGATTTCGAAGAGTCAAAAACGATTTGCGGCTTTTGAGAAATATCGTGCGAGATCGAGATCCGAAGTCGCAAAATTTTTTGTACATATAGCAAATAAAGACGGTGTGAAATTTGCGAGTGCGATGTGAAAACGGGATGTTTTCCAAAATGCCGAAAATGACATAATCGGCGTTTTATATGTTATAAAAGTGGTGTTAAAAGTTTTATTTTGCGAAATTGAGCGTCAAAATCCCCAACTGCCGGGGGTGATGAACAGGAAAGATAGCAATGCGAGCAGGCCCATCAGCACGGGGATGTGAATGATGAAGATGACGAGGGCGTGTTTGCCTATGAAAGTGACGGGGCGATTCCACTTCCCGTCGAGTTTGGGAAGGAAAGATTCGCGAGTGCGATAGAGGAAAGGACCTGCAGCGGCGCCCCAAAAGAAGTAGGGCAGATATTGCAAGACGGGGAACATATCTCCGGGCGAGACATCGCCCTGGCTGAAGAAGAGGCTTGGGTTGCCCCAAAAGTCGTAAGGCGGAAATAGGAACGCGAAAACGATGGGCGTATTTTCGGGCGGCGTGAAGCAGAAATAGAGGATCAACGCTATGCCGCAGAGTCCCACGCTGCATATGGCGACGGAGCGTTTGTCGCGCTTGCACAAAAGATCCACAAGCGAATACAGCAATATCATCAGAGCGAGGAAGTGCAACACTCCGAACGTGACGAATGACCCCGTGATCCCCAGCACGTACTCGTCGAACAGCGTGACCAGCGAGTAGGCGAGCGCGACGCACATCAGCGAAGCGCCCCTATGATAGTTCGATCTTGAAAAAGTGCAGGATATCCCCGATATGCCGAAGAAGAACACCAACACGACGCTGTGGGCGATGCGCCAATTTGCGCTCATCGTCCATTGATGACAGAAGCGCACAAGAGCGCTCCCCATATCCAAATAGTACCAAGCGCTCGTCCCGTACCAGCTTGGCGCAAACATATCTATGCACATCGTGAGGTGATCCAAGATCATCAAGACGACGCAGATTCCGCGCAAAAAATCCAGCTCCCATATTCTGCGCTTTGGCAGAGGGAGGTAGCGCAACTGCGTTTCAAAGGGGATCATCCCCCCGTTGTCGTCGGGGAAAATTTTCATACAAGCAGTATACCACCCGCGATTTTTTATGTCAATTTGATAAAACTTCGCAATTTTTTAAGAGACGATTGAGATGGGGAAATAAGGCGTGACAAAAAAGGTGTTATAATATGGGAAAAACGCGAAAATCGACATTCTGATCGAGTGAAAATTGTTCAACATTAAAAAAGCTTTTATGAATTTTAATCAAAAAATTTTTTTGAGGAAAATTCAGGTAAAACTCGGCGGATTTCTCAGCGCAACCACAACCCGGTGTGGCATTTTGCCTGTCGCGCCACAATTTGTAGGGTTTTTAAGATATCTTGGGACAAAAACAGAGGTATTGACAAAGGACGTCTCGCGAGATATAATTGTCACGTATAATAATCTGCACACGCGCTACACGCGTATGTAGATTTGGAGGGAATTATGAGAAAACATCCAGTCGCGATTGTTTTGCTGCTCGTCCTTGTTCTCGCGTTGACGGCGATTTTTGCTGCGTGCGATCCGAACAAGCCCGATGACAATCAGCAGCCCGACAATCCATCCGTTTTGCCCCCGAATCCCGGTGACAGCGACACACCTTCCGACGACGATCCCGATCTGATCAATTCGCGGCAGGCGTGGCGGCTCATCAAGAACGCGGCTTTCAACTCTGCGGACGCGGGTCACAATGCGCGCTATGTCAAGATAGACACGAGCTTTGTGATCGGCTACAGCAAGGATGAATACGAGAGCGCCGCGGTGTTGAGATTTGCGGCAGATATCGACCTCAGCGACACGTCTAGCGGCACCAACGAGCTTTTGATGGAACTCAGGTCTTTTGCCAAGAGCGAGATCGAAGGTTTGAGCGAGTCCGAGCTGTGTCAAAAGGCTTCGGAATTCGGCGGAAAGTTGCTTGTGGGCGTTTATGTCTATGAGGACAAGCTGGTTGCGGATCTCAGAGGTCTCAAAAACGATTCCGGCGTTCACGTTTTGTGGACGGATCAGATAGACGCCGCATATTTTGCGGGAGCGGTCACAAGCGCCATCTACAAGTTGGGCGTGACCGACGTCGTTTTTAACAAACTTTTCGGTTACAACATTGGCGATCTGGTCAAGAGTTTGCTCGCGGATTCCGTACCCGCGCTCGGCAACATCGATCTTCTCAACCTCACGGTTGAGGATCTGCTCGTCAACGTCTTGCTCGGCGCTTCCTCCAGCCGCTATACAGACGATGGCAACGGGCATCAAACCATCCAGATCCCCTGCGATCTCTCTATGCTCGTGGGCGTTGTTTTCCCGCTTGTGCAAGATCTCATCTCCGAAGACATCATTTCCCTCGTTGACAAGGCGATAGGTCTTGATCTTGGCAAACTCAGCGCATTGAGCGGAGTCGCGCTCTACATCAATGCGGAGATCGACGCGGAAAAACTCAAGAGCGTCAGTCTCGACATCGGCATCAACCTCAACACGAAGGGTCTCGACGAAGACTTTACGGATAAATACGGCGATTTTGAAAACGAGATAGGCTTCAGCCTCGGTATGAGCAGGGCGGAGTTTGTTTTCAGCCCCGATCTCGACGTTGTCGGCACGCTTCAAAAGCGTCTCGATAAGGACGAAAACGGCGCAAGCACAAGTTTCTATGATCTTGTCAAAAAGCAGGAGGAATATTCGATATTCACCCTTGAGGGCAAGATAGGACTCACCGTTGACATCAAAAACAAGACCGTCACTGCGGACAGCGCGATCAAGTCCTTCGGCCCGATGCTCGAAGGAATGGTGCAGGGCTTGTTGGGCGATACATACGATATGATAATGCCGTTGCTCGCCAAGGACATCGTGTTCAACGAAGGCAGGATCCCGCTCACGCTCACTCTGCGCGCGAGGATCAACACGAGAGACTTCTCGGGGACGAGGATGGCTGTGGAGCTGTTGGGCACAAACGGCAGTCTGCGTCTCGGCGCCTACTATATGGGCAAGAGAGATGGCGATTTGGGTCCCGGCAATTGCGTATATATTGACGCGAGAGGGCTGCTCGGCGATCGTAACACGCGCTTTGCGGTGCCTGATATCAACATCAATCAAATCATCAGGGACGCCATTGACGGCGTGTTTGAACAGCTGATCGGCGCCGTGCAGGGCGACGCGGCGGCGGCTGAGGAATATGACAGCAAACTTGCCGACGGCACAATCATAAAACAGCACGTCGCGTATTCGTCCGCGGACGACGGCGGCGGCTTGTCGATGGAAGAGATCCTGCCTCTCATCTCGCAGGTCCTCGACAACATCGAGATCGTCAAAAACGGCAATATATTCAACATATCAAGCATAACCTTCACTTTGTCCGAGGAGCTTCTCAACTCCATTTTCGGGCTTTTCCTCACGGGCGATATGAAGGATCTCAATATCCCCATCACAAGGACTCCCGCGCCCTCGATCAAGTATGAAAACAAGGGCGTCGGCAGAGACAAGATCCTCAGCGTCAACGGGCTGGAACTCAACCTGCTCGACAAGGACGGCACAAACGAGTCTCCCGTGGCGGGAGTCGGTCTCGGCGTCAATCTGAGATTCGGCAGCATAGAGGATGAAGGTTCCTTTGACAAGATATTCAGCGACATCAATCCCGACGATTGGCTTCCCATTTTGAAGGACGGCAAGCTGGATTCGTCGATTTTGCACGTCAATCTCGCGACGGGGCTTGAGCTGAATTTCGAGACGTTGCGCAGCAAACTCGGCGAGATAGACATAGACAATATACCCATCGGGCAAAGCTATGAGGTCACTCTCATCAAGATATTGATGGAGCTTGGCAACATCAGCGGCGGACTCAGGCTCGACATCGGCGCGGACATCGATCTGACCGGTCTCGATCTCTCCTCGATTTTGGGCGGAGGCGACAACGGCGGCGAGGCGCAGAGCGCGGCTGTGGACGTTATGAGCATATTGATGAACTCCGCGATCAAGCTCGTCATTTCGTCCGAGGCGACAAATGCGGCGGACTCCAAACAGTTGGCTGTGTTCCTGCAGGGCGGATACGTCTATATTTCTACGAATAATATCAACGTTCTCAGAGTCGACAAACTCAAACTCAATCTTTCCGACGTTCTCGGTTCGGCGGCGGAGAGCGGTTCCGGCGCGAGCGGAGCAAACGGCGCAAATGACGCGGTTTCCGCGGCGGGAGAAGAGACAGATCCCGAGCCTTCGACAGATATGTCCGACGTGCTTGGCTTGATAATGAGCTCCATACAGCAGATCAACATCGGGCCCACGTCCATCTCCGTCGGTTTTGCGACCAACGCCATTATGGGACTCATCGACAATCTCACAAAGACGTTGCCGATCAGGCTCCAATTTGAGGCGAAGGAAGTTTCGGGCGGTTTGAGGATAGACTTCCTCGACGGTCTTGATCTTTCGGAGACTCAACTTGGCGTGTTCCTCGCAGTGGGTGACAACGCGAATTTCGATCTCGCTTTGACGGGCGTCCAAGCGGGTCTGCACAACAATCCCACCGATTTCCTCGGCGAGTATTTGCAAGAGACCTATGGGGACGAGGTCACGGAAGCGACTTTCACTGACGTGATGGACAATCCCTATGTGTCGCTCGGCTTGAAACTCGGCGTCGAGCTGACCTCACAAGAGGGCGCGACGACGATGTCGTTCGGCAGAAAGGGCGAATATTGGAAGGACGAACAGGGCGCGTATCAACCCATCGGCACAAAGCCTTCCAACTATAAGGGCAAACTGTACTATAAAAACGAAAACAACGAGTATGTCGTCGAGGATTATCGCGAGACGCGCCTGTCCTTCGGCGAAAATATGGAGATGTCGTACGAGTTGCGACTTGCCGGCAGCATAGATCTCACTCCGCTTGTCACCTATTTGATGGGCGACCGCGATCTGCAGACGGCGCACAACGCGTCCGAGATCGTGCTTGAGCTGATAGGTTCCAAAAACAAGCCCAACGCAGAAAAGCAGGATCAAGTGATCTTCGGCGTCTATTATGCGGGCGGCTCGCTGTATCTCGATCTCAGCAATTTCGGCTTCAACAGAGTGCTTGCGGATATCGACCTGTTCGGTCTGATCGTAGGCTTGATGGCAAAGGATTCCATCGTCACGGTCAACTCTTCCGCAACCGGCGGCGAAGCTCTCGTCGCAGAGGAAGGCGGCTCTTCGGAAGATGTCAAGAAACAACTGTATTTCGACCTTGTCGCAATGTTGGCTTCGGACAGCTTAAGAGTCGATCTTGTCAAGGGTCTTGTGGACGCGGTGTTCCAAATCGTAGGCATCGAAGTTTCCGACATCACGGCGTGGCTCGATATCGCGTGGGATCAACTCGAACTGCACGACGGCAAGATATTCCGTCTCTCCGGTCAGATTATGAACAGCTCCAACCAGCCTGTCACGGCAGGGGAGCTGTATGCGAAGGACATCTTCGTGCAAGCGGGAGGCTCAACGCTCGCTCCCGTCAACGTTGAAAGAACGGGCAGTGATCCGATCGAAGTCAGCGAGTATCTCAACGATCTGAGCCAAGATGAAAATGGTCTGTTCGATTCCGCGCAACTCTTCAACGCGGCGAGCGATCTCGTGTTGCCGTCTGTGTTTGCCGAGCTAAAGGGCAATCTGAAGGTCGGCGCCATCGCGGGGGAGGCGGAGTGGACCATCGGCGATTGGATCGGCACGGTTATGACCGCGATGAAATCCGATACATCCAAGCCGCTCGATCCCAAGCTCGAGACTTTCCTCAATCAACTTGTATTGCAACTCAACACGCCCGTTGCCGCGGGATCTACGCTTGGATTGCGCGTCGCGCTCAAGCTCAATTTCGATCCGAGCGCGTCCATCGACGTGCTTGAGACGGCGACTTTCTCCGAAGTCTCCGACGTCGACGAACTCGAGAGATATTCCGAGCTTTACGTGCGCGAGGACGTCTACAGGGCGGTCTCCAATCCCGCGGGATTCGAGGACGCGCTTTACACGCGCACTACCGACGCGGAAGGCAACTATGTCTACACGGAATTCACGGGAGACAGGGCGACCTATGAGGGCGCGCTGTACTCCAAGCAAAAGGGCGTGAGATACAAATCCGTCACGCTTGCGGAAGCGCAAACCATCGTCAACGACGGCACCGACGTCGTCTATGTCAAGCTGTATGCGGAGAGCGGTCTGTCCCTCAAGGCGGCGGGCAATATTTCTGCGCTTGAGGACGGCGACTATTACGTCAAGAACAAGAAAAATGAATCTGCCGAGAGCAATTACTTCAAGATCAAGCTCAACGCGGCGACCAGACGGCTCTATCAGGACGACGAGATCTTCACGACCGTCACGCCCTTCGATCTCGATTATCTGCTCGGTCACGCGGATCTCGCGATAGAGATCTACAACGCGGCGGTCGAGACGCTCGACGGCAAAACGCAACAAGAGATAGATCAAGCGACTTTGCTTGCGCTCAGACTTGTCTATCAAGGCGACGATCAGCTCACGCAAAAGCCGGTCAGCACGTTGTATATCGACCTCGGCGAAGGTTTCCACGTCGCGGTGTCCAACCTCAGCGTGTCGGGCTTGCTCGGCGGTTTGCTCGGGACTTCGACGGACGAGAACGCTCCGGCGGAGGCGTCGTCTCGCGCCGTCTCGGCGGCTGACGAGGGGACGGAATCGAGCGCGCCCGATATTGCGGGTATCGTGAATACGGTCCTCGGCTTGCTCGGTCAGTTTGTGAGCGGGCTGAACGTCGATCTCGGCGGCGTAGAGATCAACTTTGCTTCGGGATTGATCGTCAACGTTCTCAATATGTTGCTTGCGACAAATCTCTCCCCGTCGGAGTTCATACAGCTCAATACGGACGAGAGCTATTTCAGCTTCTCGTGGATCTACAATCTCAAGCTGAATTTGCAGATAGATCCCGTGTATCTGGGCGTCGAAATCAGCGACATCGCGATCGGATTGGGTTCCGGCGACGAGATTTTGCCCGCGGGCTTCGATCCCAAGAAATACACGAGCTTTGACAACCTCAACGACATCTCGCTCGAGGCGGGTATCACTGCGTCGCTCACGCTCAAAAAGCAGGACAATATCGACGTCGAGAGCTTCCTCGAGGTGTTTGTCGCCTCCTGGAACAGCGAGTTGGGTATGGACGTCGTCATCGAGGACGACATCACCTATGATTTTGATATCCGCGTCGGCGCGAACATCAACCTCGGCGATTTCAACAATACGTCGATTGCTATCATATTGAAAGCAAATGACAGTGATTTAATAGGTATATATATAAGCGGTTCTACGATCTACGTCGACACGATGCTGTTTGAGGAGCCGTTCTACATCGAAAATTCCAACATCTCTCAACTCATCGTTGAGGAGATCAACAAACTTCTCAGTTCCGAATCGCTTTCGAGCGAAGGTTCCGAGGCTTTGGCGGCGGACGACGGCGGCGCGGAGACCTTCTCGGCGGCGCAACAGATGAACGTCGTCCTCAACATCGCGAGCGGCAGACTCAGCTTGATCATTGCCCAAAACGTCTTTGTGGGCTTGCTCAACGCGCTCCTGCCCGGCGAGAACGTCGCGGAAAAACTTGACAGTCTCGATCTCGGCGTCAACATCGAGGCGGACATCTCACTTCAACCGCTCGGGCTTGCCATCGACGTCACCAGCAACTATATTGATCTGAGTCTTGCTCTCGACTCTATCGGGATTGAGACAGGCGTGGATATGACGCAAGGCGGCGTGGCGGAAGATTCCGTGTACAACCGTGTTGACAAGCTTGTGAAGGAAGCCGCCGCGAGGAAAGATTACGTCATCGACGATAAAGGCGACTACTACTTTGTTGTAGACACGCAACAAGAGAAAAATATTTATGTGACAAAAGAGGCGTTTGACGAGGAGGAGAAGAAGGAAAGCGGCTTGTATACCCGCATTGACGACAACACCTACAGCCCGCGCAGTCACTTTGCCCGTCGCGAGAACACAAGGTACATCAACCTTGACATCAGCCTCTACGTCGACTACAACTCGAGCGCGACCTATCTCTACATAGAGGATGAATCCGCTCTCGGAGCGTATTCCAGAAGCGAGCGTTTCAGCTATGACGCCAGACAGAAGAGATTCATCGCCGACCCGCAGGGTCACTTTGTGCGCGACGGATTCTCGTTTGACAGGACGCTCGAGCTGTTGCTCGGTATGGACAGCGTCAAGAGCCTGCTCACGCAATATCTGCCTCAGATCAGGATCCTCGTGACGGATGACGGCAAACTTGACTTCTCAACAATTGACGAAGGCACGGCGCTCTCCGCTCTGTTGCAACAAATCGGGTTGAACCTCTTCCTCGACGACAAGATGAGCGACGGCTTTATGCTGGACGTCGAGGCTCAGCTCGATCTCGAACCGCTCGGCTTGAACATCCCGTGGACGGACATCAACGCCGATGTGATGAAGAACACCCATTTCGACATTCAAACCATTCTCAACGCGTTGGAGCTTGCCATAACGGTGGATCTGACCTATGAGGAAGGCGAAAACAGCAAGGCGAAGGCGTCCTTGAACTTTGACAAGGGCGTGTTGTATCTCGATCTGTCGGGGCTTGGCGGTCCCAAGATCGAGGTTGAGCTTATGGAGCTGCTCGCGAGGCTGGGAGTCAGTCTCGGCAGCGGAAGCGACGCTCTCGTAGCGGCGGGCGAGCAGGGCGACGCGCAAGAAAGCGCGGGTCCCAACATCAGACCCGAACACGTTGTCGAGGCGCTCAATCTCATCGTCGACAGCATCATCATCACCGCAAAGACTTGGCCGAACAGACCCGCGGATTCGGGGCTGAACGTGCTTGGCGGATTGCAGATACTCTTCAACGCCAACTCCTTCAACGACGTTATGACAAGGCTGTATGAGGGCTTGACTCACAGCGATGTCACCGTGGATTCGTCTCAAAGCATTCTCGATCCCGAGAAGAGCGGACTCTTCCTCACCTTCTCGGACGAAGAGAATCCCTTTAATGTGGACAGAAATCTGCTTGTTATGAGGGCGCTCGTCACCCTTGCCAACAGCAAGAATCCCGAGTATCAGGCGACAAAAGACGAGAGCATTCCCGAAAATTACACCATCGATATCGCGCTCGGATTGGGGCTTGGCGTCAACCTGCTTGAGGAAAACGGCGCTGTCAGCCTGCTCGATCCCGACGACGCGCTCGATTTCATCAGTCTTGACGAGTACATCGAGAACATTCTCTCCATCGTCAACGGGTTCTACGGGCTTGCCTTTGCGGAGATCCCGCAGGATCAACTGAGAGACGATACGCTGTATCTCAACTTTGTCGAGGACGCCGAGGGCGGCTATGTGCAGACGGAAACGTCCTATCGTCGCCTCACAAACAACGACGCCGACAAGGCGCTCGTAGAGTCCGGCGTAAAGAGATTCAAATTGCAACATTCCATCTTCAGAGACGGCAAACTCTTTGACATCAACGAGTTTGTGCGCGCGGAAGGCGGCGAGTTCGTCTATGACAGCGGCAAGGGCATATATGTCTCGGCAAGCGCGTATGACGGCGTCATTTCGCAGGCATACAAGGCCAAGGCGGAGGTAGAACGCGCAAATGCGAGCGGCTTCAAAGCGTACTATATCATCAGCGATTATCATGCTGCCGCGTTCAAGCAAGTTCCCGAAGAGCAGCAGATGGACAACGTGCTGTATTCGGTGTTCGATGAGGCAAATGACGGCAACTTCATACAATCCATAGGGATGTTCCGCCGTATCAACAACACAGCCGCCGACAAAGACTTGCTCGAAAAAGGCGCGCAGAGATACTCGCAACAATACGTCGTGTTCAAGAGCGGCAAGCTCTACAACGTGAATGATTTCACACTCGCGCCGAGCGGCAGTTTCGGTCCCTACGTCTATGACGAGGCTCAAGACGCGTACGTCTCCATATCCAAGTATGAAGGCGCCGTGAAGCAGACCTATGTCGCCACCGAGACGCTTCGCGCAGACTCGAGCGACGTCGCGGTCTACGAACTTGTCGGCAACTATGAGGAGCAAGTCGTCTCGCTGAGTTTGAGCGGATTGGCATATTTCAAGAGCATAGATCAAGCCGACTACAACATCGGCGGACTCATCAACAATCTGGGCGGCATTGCCACGCTGAGAGATATGATCATAATGTTGTCCTCGCAGTCCGCGTTCTTCGGCGGAGTCGGGTTGAGAGTGTCGATCAACGTTGATCTTGCGGCGCTCGACCTTGCGGGGCTTGTCTCCGGCAGGAGCTTCCTCGATATCCTCAAGGACGCGAAGGCGCAAGAGGCGCTCAACAAGATGGAGATCGCTCTCGAGTTTGTCGAAGTGGACGAAGAGGGCAACTTCGCAAGATATGAAAACAAAGAGTACAAGAGGCTAGGCGGCTTGTATCTGAGCGCGGGCAACCTCTATCTCGACGCGACGGGATTCAGCGGCAATTCCGAGCAGTACTCCCGCGTCGACAACTTCTTGACATATCTGTTGAAGATCATTGAGACGAGGGACATCAGCGGTCTGTTTGGAGACGGATCCAAGCCCGACGCGCAAGCGTCCTCCGCGGACGTCTCGCCCGTCAACGACAGTCCCAGCTTCAGAAACGCGATCATCGCGCTCGCCTATTCGGACACAGCCTTCCAGATCAGGATCTCGCAGGCGTTGATCTCCACGATCTTCTCCGCATTGCTCCCCGACCTCGGCAACATCGACGACGTGTTCGATATTATGAATCTGACCGTGGGTCTCGAGTACGGCGAAGTCTCCTACAAGTCTCTCGACACATTGAGCGAAGAGGAACGCGAAAAGTTTGAAAGCGGCGAATATCGCGGCTTGCGCTATGCAAACTACACCGACGCGGCGTATGTGAAATTGGCGCAGGACGACGCCGAGCATCAATATGGTTACTACCTCGATTTCTACGTTGTTGAAGACGAGGACGGCGACAACGTGACCTATTATCAGGCGACAACGACAACTATCTACAAGGGAGTTCCTGTCGTGACCGAACCCGAAGGCGACGGAGCCGACGACGGCACAGGCGCGTCCGATGAGGGAGAAGAGACAGGCGACGGCGCCGACGCGCCCGAAGAGGGCGGCGGAGCCGATCCCAAACCCGAATACACTTATGAACCCGCGACGTGGGAAGATTTCAAGAGCGATACGGAAAGCAAGTTCTTTGTCTATCAACAGAATGAGTACAAAGAGATAAGCTATTCTGCGATCGGCACCTACATCGCGCCGTCCACAAACCTGTACGCGTATGTGGATGGTATGACCGACCCCGTTGCGATAAGAATGTACAATATGTACATTGCGACAGACGGCGGCGCCTACAGACAGAGCAACCTCTATCTCGACGGCGGAGATGTGCACACATATCTGCGCGTCGGCAACGACTATAGAAAGATCACGGATCTTGCTCAGCGCAGATTCGGCTTTGTCAAACTCTCTGAGGCGGAAACGCTTGACGAGACCACCGAAGGTATTGAGAAGTACGGCGACGGAAAGCCGAAATATTATTATCGCACCGTTGACAGCTACACCAGTCTCAATCAGATCTGGCTTGGCTTGGACATTACGACGGGCGTTCTCAGTATGGGCTTGAAGCTCGGCGCAATCGACATCGGCGTTGGCAGAAGCACACCGTTGTTGCCCGAGTACATCCGCGACGAGAAGGCGCATTCCTACACCGTAGGCAACATAGAGTACGGCTACACGCAAGCGGACTACGACAATCTGACCGAAGAGCAAAAGAACGAAATCGGCGACATCACTGTCCCCGTCAACCCGTTCTATGACACCATCGTCTCGCTCGGCTTCTCCGTGGAGCTTGAACTTGGCGTGGACGAAGGCACGCTTGACTTCGGCACGATAATCAGCCACCTTGTGGGCAATCTTGCGGGCATTCAGCTGGATATGCCTTCGACGGCGAGCGGCTACAGTTCGGCGCACTTCAGGCTTGACGTTTCCCTCGTGATGGATATGTACGATGTGAACGCTTCCGAGCTTACTCTCGAGCTTGTCCAAGTCACCGAGGCGGGCTATGAGATCAAGTGGATCGGGCTGTACTATCTCAACAAGACGGCATATATCGATATGTCCGACTTCTTCAACCTGCCCAAGATGAGCATCAGCGATCTCGATCTGTCTCAGATGATCAAGGATCTGCTGAACTCCTCTTCCGAGAACGGACTGTTTGTCGCGGGCGATAGCGGCGCGGCGAGCGGTTCCGACGCGCTTGTCGCGGCGAGCGGCACAACTGCGGCGGGCAACACGTCCGCGGCGGGCGGCGCATTTGACCTCGGCGACGAGAACCTCGGTCTTGCGCTCCTGTTTGACAAGAATTTGCTCTCGATCGTCATCGGCGACGCGCTGTTTGACGCGATCATCTCTATGGTGGCTCTTCCCGACGACGTCGTGCAACAGCTCGGTTTCGAACTCAAAGAATTCTTCTATGACGAGATCAACGGCAGCTTGCGTGTGGATCTCAACGTTGAGGAAGGCGTCGATCTCAAACTTTCCGCGGGTCTCGCGCTCGAGGGCAGCCGCTATGAATTGCAGACGACTGTCGCGCAGGATTATTATGCGGGTAGCGTCCACCTGTATGCTACCAACGATCAAATCGATACGCTCGATCCCATCGAGCGGAGTATCAACAGGGCGTTGCAAGATCCCAACAATCAAGACAGATATTATGTGTTCAGGCAGGACGACAACGGTCAGTACTTCAAACCCGCCGGCACAAACTATTTCAGAGCGATCAAGCCCATTGAGGAGGCCACGGTTTCCCCGAGCGAGCGCTATTCGAGATGGAAGTTGGAGTTCAGGACAAACTTGGGCGCACACCTCTATCAAGTGGATCCCACAGGCGGAGTAGGCGGCGTTGAAAAGGTTTTGCCGGGCGATACGACCGATGCTGACGCGCACGCGATGATGCACCTTAAGGCGGGCGATGAGATCTACAAGCTCTCCACTGGTGCAACGGCAAACCACTCCTACAAACCCGACGGCGGCACATATGATATGCAGCTTGACCTTGCTCTCGGCGTGAAGGATCTGGAAGTCGACTTCACCAACTACAGAGATTACAAGCTCACGAGCGACGACCTTGCGGAGTACACGGACTTCGGCGATCTCGACCACATCACTTTGCAAGAGATCATAGACATCGACACGAGCTTCAAGCGTGACCAGATCATCAATCTCTCCGCCGTGTTGCAACACTTTATGCCCGATATCGAGGGCGATGACCTCATCAAGATCCTCGCTGAGGCAGACAACGGCGGCGACGTCAACCGTAGCATACGCGTCAAGATCGACGCGGAACTGCAAACTATGGCGTTGCTCAACTATATGCGCACGCAATATTTCAAGGATTCCGCCAACAAGGAAGAGGATATGAACCTCAACGACATTCTTGATATGTTGCAGTCCCTTATCAACGGAGAGGGAGAGTCGAACGCGCTCATAGATCTGCTTGACGACATTGCGAGCTTTATCAACATCGATCTTGTCATTCAAACCAAGGGCGGCAACGATGATGATTATCACGACCTCGTCGGCTTGTATATGGTGACGGGTACTTTCGATGTGCTGACCGACGAAGACAAGAACGATACGAGCGAGACCTACGTGGCGCCTGAGGACAGATACGATCACTATTATCAAGCGAACTTCGGCAGCTACTATTATGACAAGAACACTCAAACGTATTACAAGATAGACGAGGCTCATCAATCTATCCCCGCAACGGAGAGATACACCTATGATTCGAGCTATTTCTATCAGAATGACAACGGCAGATACAAGCGCAACCGCGGTGGTCTCTATCTTGACCTCAGCAGTTTCAATCTGCCCAGCATTTACGTCAACAGCAAGATGGTGCGCGACCTGTTCGCGAGCTTGATGGGCAATGGCGACGACGCCGCCACATCGGACAGCGACGCACTCGCTTCCGCGGATCCCGACGTCCCGTCCGACGCGCCCTCTGCGGACGAAAGCGATGCTATCTTCCCGCTCTTCAAGGACGATTCCGTCACGAGCTACATCAGAGCCTTTGTTTCGGGGCTTGCGATCACGTCCAAGTACGTGCAATTGTTTGTGCGCCCGGACTTCATCAATCAATTGCTCGTGTTGCTGATGGGCGAGGACGAAGCCATACAATTCGGCGATGAATTCAAAAATTCGCCGAGCTTGACGATCAACTTAGACCCGACGCTCACCACCTATGTCAACATTGACGACGCGATCGCCGAAGCGCAAGAAAGATACGAGACAGCCGACGATACGACCAAGACGAGTATCACCGCGGCTGTCGACAATTGGATAGGGACGACTCCGTATCGCTACAATGTGACTTCGGATCCCAACGGCGACTATTATATTGATGGATCGACGGGGGCGTATTTGCTCAAATACAATCTCTCCGAGACAGAGCGCGCCGCAATGGACGAAGCGGTGGCAAGCGGCAAGGCGAATTACTATTCCGTTACACCGGTTACGACCTACATTCAGCTTGCGAGGATCGACGGCGCGTATGATTATGTCCCGTTTGTGACAGCGACCAAGTCGCAACTCTCCCGCGCGACGCTTGACGACAGGTTTACCGCGATCGGCGTCAGAACGCCCAAACTCTATGTCGCGAACCCGAATTATCAGGAGGGCGTCGAAAACGATGAAGAACAATATGTCGAAGCGACAGGCATCTATTGCGTGGATATCCTCGCAGAGCGCAGTCCGCTCATCAAGCTCGACCTGTATCTGTGGGATCACTTGATCTCGCTGGGGATCAACTTCCCAGAGTTTGGCTCAGTCGCTTTCAACGACGTGAAGTGGAAGGATCTGCAAGAAAAAGCCGAGTATGCGGAGCTTAAGGATCTTGTCGGCGGCAACGTTCCCACGGAGCGTTGGTACAAGGACGTCGTCAACTTCAGCTACACCAGCGAGGATAAGGAGACGGACGGCCTCTACAGCTGGATGAAGGATTATTATGACGGTGGTACGTTCGATTCCGACAAATATCTCGAGAATCCGCGCTTCTATGAATATCGCAACGAGTATATCGCCATCGACAAGGACACGCTGTATGTCGTCAACGACGGCTTGTATGAGCCTGCCGTCACGGGCGACGAAGCTATGCCCGATTATCTCAAAGAGATCGAAGACGGCACAAAGGACTATTATGTGTACGTGGGCAGCACCTATGCGAAGATGCAGAGGGTGTACATCTACAGGCGCACGCAATACACGACAAAGTCCAAGGAAGTCATCTCCGAGGACGAGAAAGAGCAATATGAAACAAGCGGAGAATACTTTGTCCGCACGTGGCAGGGCAGCAGCATCACTCAACCCGATATTTCCGACACACAGCTTTATCCCGGCTATGAAAATAAGTATGCAGAGAACGGCGGCTATCTGCCCGTCGATCAATTGTTCTACATCTCGCTGACGTTGCGCGGCAGCCTGTATCTCAACGCGGGCAAGATGTACTTTGCGTACAACGATTACGCTCAGATATTCAGATCTCTCCACGAAGGCGCGGAGCCTACGCTTGAAGATTACAAGGATATCGCCTACAAGAAGTTCCAAGGCGATTACAAGAAAGTGTCCGCGGATGAAGTTGCGACGATTAACACGGATGATCTGTACATCTGGATGAATCCCGGCATCGACGAGAAATATTCCATCAACGAAGCGTTCAAGGATGTTCTCGGCGGCATTTTGGGCGACCTCAGAGGGCAGTTCGAAGTTGAAGAGGACGAGACCTTGTGCCTGTACTTCTCCATCAGGCTCAACCTCGGCATAGACATCAGCATCGTGCCGCTCGGCATCAACATCCGCGACCTTGACGTTGCCATCGACGTATGGGGCGAGCAGAACGACCTGAAGCCCTCTTCCGTTTTGGCGAAAGAGAAGGAAGCCGCCGGCGAGAACGGAGATTTTGTCCCCGAATATTCCAATGCCTCCAACCGCGAAAGCTACAATCAAAACGGCGAAAAGCTGTTGGACGGCTCGCTGACACACATCATCGGCCTGTATTATGACCGCGATCAAGACACGGGCAGGGCGGGCTTGTATGTCGATCTCGAGTGGCTGCTCGGCAACGAGGCGAAGATCTATGTCGATCTCAGCAAATATTCTCTCGAGGACCTTGTCAACGATCAACTTGAAGGGCTGCTCGGCAACGATTCGTCCGCCGAGGGTTCCGACGCGCTTGTCGCGGCGGAGATCGACGACGAGGGTATGTACAAAGACGGCTATGCCTCAACGGAAAGCAGTCTTATCCTCAACATCTTCACCAACGCGGTCGCGATCAACGTGACTTCGGGTATGTTGAAGGCGCTGTTGGCGGAGCTTATGCCCGACTCGGACATCGGCGAAATGCTTCCCAACCTCAAGGTGTACGTCAAGCAGAACCTCGCTCCGTACGATCTGACGATCGGCGCGTTGCTCTACAACGACGCGGGCGACAAGCCTATCCTCGACCTCGGACTCAAGCTCGAGGGCATAAACAATGAGGACAATTCTTCCTTCATCGATTTCGGTCTTGAGGAGAACATCAGAGTTTCGCAGTCCGGCGATAACAGCATCTTCTACTATGCCAACTTCTATGCCGACAACGACGGCGAATGGGCAAAGGAATATCGCGAGGGCGCGAACATCAAGCAATATATGCCCGTCTTTAGGGGCTATTATGAGGATACAAACGGCCTCTATGTCAAGGACGGCGACTCCTACAAACTTGCCGAGGAAGGCTCTTCCGGCACGCGTTACTCCTTCCACGAGTTTTATGAATCTGACACGGGATCATATGTGAAGGACGCAGATGGCAACTTCAAGATTGCCGATGCGGAGGCAACGGGGACGCGTTATGCACCCTATGTCGGTCCGTCTCAGCGCTACGGCAAGGCGTATCAAGAGGCGATCCAAGTGTTGCAGGAGCGCCGTTATGCCTATGGCAGCGCGAACGACGACGCATACGACGGCACGTTGTACACGACCAAGGACGGCCGCAACGAGAAGATCGGCGAAGCGCTCGACATCAAATTTGCAGACGGCAGAGATCCTTCGCTGTATCGCAACGTCCTCAACACCAAGAAATTCAAAGATTACACGGGCATTCTGTACAAGGTCAGAAGCGACGGCAGGCAGGAAGTGGCCAACAAGTTCGATCTGACGGGCTTCACGGGCGAGGGCAGACTGCAATACATCCTCAAGAGCGACCTTGACAAGTACATAGCCGCGCACAAAGCCGAGGCAGACTTTGCGGCAAAACTCGCCAAACTCGAAGATATCTCGAAACTTGACGTTGTCGAGATGTACTTTGAAGGGTCTACGGCGGCGTTTGTTCCCGTCGACCTTGACAACAACGGCTACACGGATATGGACGAGGCGGACTATGTCCCGAGCGACCTCCCAGTGTACAAGGCTGTTGAAAACTTCACCAACTACACCAGGGCGATGAGCCTTGATCTTGAAACGCTGCTCGTCCCCGGCAAAGAGTTCGACGTGTTCTCGCTCTTCAACGAGGAGCTGAAATCTCTTGAGATTGGCGCGGACCTCGAGATCGAGATGGAGCTTGAGGACGTCATCAACTGGACCTATCAAATGAGCCGCTTTGTCGGCAGCGACATCGCGGATCAATTGATGTTCCTTGTGACGTCTTTGGACAAACAGGGCGATGAGGCAACCGAAAACAAGGGCTTCAAGAGTACGATCGGCTTTGACATTTCGCTCAAGGCACACCTCGATATGCAGAGCCTGCTCGGCTATCTGAGCAGTAATGACGGCACGCTCATTTCGGCACTTGAGGGCGCGACGTTGTATCTTGCCATCACCTATGACACCAATTTCCACGGCGATGAAGCGGCGACCATCTATGGCTACTTCGAGATCGAGGACGGCAATCTGCACTTCCTCGGCGACTTCTCGGAGTACGGCGAGATCGCGGGGCTTGGCGACTTCTTCTCCTATGCGGAGTTGACGTTGCCGCTTGAGAGGTTGTTTGGCAACAGCTCGTCGGCTTCGGGCGACGCGTTGTTTGCGGCGGACTCCGCGGATTCTCAATCCGCTGTGGACGAGGACGTCAACACAGGCATACTTCCTGCGAGCGTATTTGACATCATCAACGTCATCATCGGCAGATTGCACGTTGCCAACGACTATCTGCTTATCGGAATGAACGAGACGCTTGTGGGCGATCTCATCAATATGCTTGCGGGCGGCGACGCCGACCTCATCGCGGACATTGTGGAATTCCTGCCCAAGCTGCAAGTCAACAAGGGCAGTCAAGCGAGCGGTATCACGCTCAACCTGTACGGCGAGAAACCCACTCTCGACCTTGACTTTGGCTTTATGGTCGGCAAAGAGTACTTCCTGTCCGTGGCGGAGTACAACCGTCTGTACGGCGCAAAGAGCGTCTACTTCCCCAACACGGGAGAAGGCAAAAATCTTCCCGAGAGCGGACAGTACAAAGACAACTTCTATCATTACGACGCCGAAACGGACACCTACTCGATCTGCGACGGGACTTGCTCCAGTTTGGAGGCGGAACACTATGTGCTTATGATGAGCGACGAGTACGCGCTTATCACATACGCCTATCCCGATTGGCAGGGCGACACCTACGATCTTGATATGGCGGCGTATCTCACAAGCGGCGACGCGGCGTTCACGCTTCACAATCCCGACGGCGGCGAGGGCGAGCATACGGGCGGCAAGTATCTCAAACTTGGCGACTTCTACATCGGCGTACACCTCAACGGCATCTATGCGCGTATGAATCAGCCCTTCTCCGTGGAAGAGAAGTTTATGTACGAGCGCGCGGCGAGAGAGCTTGTCGACGATCCGTCCCTTGCTGTCGGCGTGAAGGACTTCGAAGTTAGCGGCGACATCAAAGAGGCGGGCAGCTATCTTGTTGACAAAGACGGCAATCCCATCAAGGGCAAGGACGGCAACCCTGTCAAGAATCCGTACGTCAGCGCGGAGAACATCAATCTCACGCTTGCGACGTCCATTGACATTTCCGTGTACGGCGGCGACGTCGGCACGGGCAAAGTTGTCGATCTGAGCGAGATGCTCAGCCTCATCCTTGGGCTTGTCAACCCGAACATCGACTTGACGGGCAGCGTGCTTGAGCTGAACGTGACCAATCAGCTTGGCGCAAACGACCATTCGTGGCTGACGCTTGACATCAGAGCGCACTTTGACCTTGGCGAGGCGGAAATCGAAGGGAAGATGTCTCCGTATGCCAACATTGACGCGTACATCGCTCTGACTCGCCATCGCGAGGCGGACGGCGCCGGCGACGAGGTCATCCTTGCCATCGCAATCAAGGACGAGAGCCTCTATCTCGACCTGAGCGGCATTCTCGGACCCTCCGCGAAACTTGTACTCAAGGAGATCAACGTAGGCGCGCTTCTCGGCGGGCTTATCAACGATCTGCTTGGCATCGTTTCCGACGAAGAGGACGACACGATCTCCACAAGCGACGCGCGCGTTGCGGGCAGCGGCGAGATCGACACGTTGAACTCGCTGAGGCGCGACTTTGCGTATTTGCTCATCGCGGTCAATCCGCAAAAGATATTGTTGCAACTCAACGCCGAGGTCATCAATGCGATCTACAAGAAGATTATGCAGATCCGCGGCGGCGACTTCACCAAGAACCTGTTGCCGAGCGACCTTGGCGACATCCTCATCGGCGCGGACGCGTCCGGCGACTACGGCACGACATTCTCCATCAATGTGATGCTTGCAAGCGGAATGTACCTCTGCCTGGATCTTGATTCTATCGACATCACAAAGCAATTTGGCAAGGGCGACATCTTCAAGGACCACAGCGCGAGCGACACGACCGACGACAAGGAGAGGAAGTGGGCTGTTGACTTCGCCGAGAGGGATGACGCACATCCCAACGGCTATCTGAACCTCGGCGCGCTTGATTTGGGCGGGCTTATCGGCACATTGACGGACGGCGGCACGCTTGACGCCAACGCTTTGCTTGCCAAGCTCGATCTTCCCACGATAGGCGTACAGCTTGGGCTGTCTGTGTCGATGAACGCGGGCAGCAAGACCGACGGCGGCACGGCGCCGACGTTCACCGAGTGGACGTCGAGCCTTGTGATGGGTCTGCTTGACGGCGTCTCGTTGCTTGGCGATTATGAGGCGTTTGCAGGAGAGTCCGACTACAAAGCGTACACAGGCAAGATCTACGAGAAGGGCGAGGGCGACACCTACGCCATTGTGTACGATCCCGCAAGCGGCGAAGCCAAACCCGACTATAATCCGAACTATTACAAATTCAAGACGGCAAACATCTCTCTCAACCTGCCGAAAAACCAAACCATCGAGCTTGAGATCGACGTTGACATCAACCTCAATCTCGCGGCGTTGCTTGCAAACGGCATAGGCGGCATATTGCAGAGCGATCTTGTTGTCAATCTGAGCGTTGGCGCGCCTCTCAACAGGCAGATCGCCAAGATCTACTATCTCGGCTCGTCCAGCCTTGCCAAATCCGGCACGGGCGTAGTTTATCGCGACGATGTCACGGGTGCGCCCATCTATTCCGACGCGCTGTATCTGGACCTTAGCAACCTAGGCTTGGGCAAGATCAAGTTCCAAGGCTTGGGCGGCTTGCTTGGTGCGTCCTACTACAAGGGCTTGAACTACGACAAGAACGGAAATCTGTACGACTCAAACGGCAAGGCGATATCCTCTGCCGCGACGGGTGCAATGGTTGCCGCGTCTGCGGACGAGGCGACGTCGGGTGCGGACGGCGAGGACGGCGAGAGCGGATTTATCGACGTGCGCGAAGTCTATCTCGGCATAGACATCGAAAACGGCAAATTGGGCTTGAGGTTCGACAAGAGCTTTGTTGAGATGCTGATGGGTATGCTTGGATTGAATCTTGGTTTCGAGCTTCCCGAGATCCAGCAAGTTGTGGCGAATTTGATGACCGACAGAGACGGGATCTCCTCCATCGATATCAGCGCGGGGCTTGATCCCTACGGATCGATGTTGGGCGTCTCCATTGACGAGCTTGAGCTTGGCTTTGGCGCCGAAGTGTTCAACGAGTCCAATCTTGTGGACGAGGTCAAGGCGGGCTATGCGGGCGTCACGCTGTCCAACACGGCGGGTATGATGTCCCTCATCCAAAACGTGCTTGACAACATCGCGCCCTCCCTCAACATCGAGCTTCAAAACAAAGTCTGGAGCGCCGTCTTTGCGAACACCGACAAGAGCGGAGCCGAGCTTGTCCACTCCTTCATTGCGGACACCAAGACCGTTTTGCGAGGCTCCCGCATTCTGACAGACAGCGACGATCTCACCAAGGGCAACAAGGGATACATTTTGAAGCTGGATCTGGAAGCCACAAGAGGCACTTGGGGCAGCGCAAAGGGCGGCGGCTGGTCCGGCGAAACGGGGACACAAGCGGTCACTGTGCCTGTTGTCATCGGCGGCAACAACCCGTGGCTCGGCTCGCCTTTGACCAATGCCATATCTTTTGGCGACGCTGGTATCATAGGACTCTTCAAGAGGTTCGGTTGGGATATTGCTGATACCGTTGCAAATCTCCTAAATAACTACCTTCTCCCGTTTGACCTTGGCGGAATGCTCGGCGATATGCTGCATTTTGTCAGCGGCACGGACGGAGACAACGATATGTATGCCTATCCCGACGCCAAAACGGCGGACGACGCTTCGTCCGCGGACGAGGACGACAAGATCTCGGGTTGGCAACCCGATGAGGACGACACTGAAAAAGCGACCTACAGCTATCCTTTGCAACTTGAAAACCTCATCGCCGACCTGCAGATCAACCTGTTCACCGCAGAAGGATACTTCCCCTATTACAGCGGAATGACCGCAAACAAAGTCACCGACGGAGGCAAGATATCTGTCAAGATAGAGCTGAACAAGGACGCCTACAACGAGCTTATCCTTATGGTGGACTGCCTGTTGCTCAATATGGTCCACACCAAGATGAAGGAAGTCAATGGTTCAAACGGCGCTTACGTGTATGACATCAGCAAGATTTGGACCAATTTGACGAACGACGATGAATACCATGCGGCGAACATCAACAACCTCGGATATACTTTCACAAGTATCAACGGCGGGACGAAGACCATAGGCGCCAATGCCACCGGCTTGGACGATTTGTTTGACGAGATGGACGCACTTTTGCAAGCAGACGCTCCCACCTCTCAAAAGGTCGCCTTGATCGATCCCATCATCCGTTGCATCCCCGCCAGCTTGCTCAAGACATTGCTCGGCGATATGGTGATACCCGACGATATAGCTCTTGTGGGAGGCAAGAAAATATGGTCCGATACGCTTTTGGGTATAAGAATCGGAGATGTCCTTTCCGGCACGTTGGACAATGTTGGCAGGTTGATCTCAAACATCTTGCCTCTGCCTTTCGCGGGCGGCGAGATCAACCCGTCTCTCAACATCTACATCGACCTTGATCCCAATCCCGCGGAGTACAATTTGAATGGTTACACAATGCATCCCGGCGTGCAATCCTTGGAACTCTTCGTCAACGGCAAAAACACGGACTATGGGCATAACCTCTTGTACAACAAGAGAAAGAACGCTCCAAATATAAGCAAGACAGACGGGGATCTCAGCGCTCTCAAACCCTGGAGCTGGACAAATGGCAAAGCGGACGATCAAACCAACAAAACCACATCAAACATTGATGAGGCTTGGGACTTCTTTATGCTTCAGATCACGCCGTACAGCAACGCCGACTCAACCGTGACGGACAGCCTGTTGAGCTTTGTCGAGGCAGATTCCGCGTCGGCGCTCAGCGTCCCCGACAACTTCAGCGCTTTGGTCAATGGCGGCATACACATCAAGGATCCCGCCACAAGGCAGATAGATCCCGGCAGAACGGAAGGGCCTCTCGAGAACAACAGCAAGGCGTATCTCACCGATTCGCTGCTCTCCGATCCCAAATTCTTCCCGCAGATGGCAAACGTCACATTCGCCGCGAAATCCGGAAGTGATATAATCCATTCCTATTACTCCGGTTCCGCCGCCGCTCCCGGCACGTACATCACTTGGGACGCTTCCACGGTGGATTACACCGCCGCGCCTTTGGATATGACCGAGGAGAGATTGGCGGGCTATGTGTACGGCTACGCGCTCAACATCGTGTTGTACAAGATCCCCGTCTACATCTCCAACGATCGCGCCATCTCCATCAAAGATTCGACAGGCAAAGAGCAGGTGCAGGAGTACTATATCAAAGACAACGGCACTTTTGCGGCACGAAACATCGTACTCGACATCGACTCGCTCGCAAGCAAGTACAATCCGAAGTTGCCGGATCTTCTCCAAGTCAAATTCAACGGCGGATCCAACAAAACCGTCGTGCTTGCCACGCAATATCACAATGACGACGGCGAGGCAATGTACGCGGTCGCAAAGAACAGAGCGTCGGATAGAAGTTATGAGACGCTGCCCAAGGGTGAGAAGAACGCCCTCGGCGGTTCAAACAAACTCTATCCCGCCTACACCGCCGCGCTCATAATGAGTGGCGATAAGCCTCAGATCGAGAAGGAAAACGGCACGAATGTGTGCGTCATCGATCTGAGCAAACTTCCTTCCAACAAAACCTATTTCCCCGCAGGCATTGTGGAGTGGGACAACGACAGCTTCAGATTCGATTGGGACGATGACTCCGTCACCGTTGATTACACCTACACGATCGGTCTCGGCGCGCCCGTCACAAAGACGATGGTCATCCCCGTCACCAACTACAAGATCGAGTCCATTTCCAAGATATCCGACAGCGATCTGCCGTCGGGCTGGAAATTCGATCAAAAGACAGGGACCATCACCATCGATACGCTCTCCATTGAAAGCAATGATATTGCGGGCGCGTTTGCGGGCTTCACTCGCGCGGCAGGCAAGTTTGACAGCGGCAAGTCCTTCAAGACCAATGACGAAGCAAGCGGAGACTATTGGGAGATCAAGTGGGATCTGTCCAACCTTACCAAGGCGCTCGCGTCTTTGGACGGCGCGCTCTACAGGGGTCTCAGCACCACCGTCACGGCGTACATAGGCGGCAACCGCTTCAAGCCGTACACGGAGGAGAGGCAGACATTGCTCGGCATAAGCACCAAGCGCGGATTTATCGGCGAGGCAAGCGAGAAGTACGCTTCTGAAGGTTTCGTCGCGCAAGCCGTCGAGATCGACGTCGTGATGGAGTCGTACGAGGTGAGAAGCGTCGACACGCCCATCTATGTCGATCCATACAATGATAAACAATTTGACAATGACCTCAAGATCTCGAGCGTCGACCTCATCTCCGGCGATGGAGATGGCACATTCGTCACGATCAGCGTGCGCGGCGCGAACGGCAAGATCAGCAATAAAGAGCTCATCTATGTCGTGGATTACGACACGCATCTGCCAAGCGAGTCCAGCAAGATAAAGATCGAAGGACCTCTGTTCTACAACAGCGCGACAAGGACTTATGTCGACGCGTACACTGCGGCGGGCAGGAAGCTCTCAAAGGATGAGATAACCTATGAGGGCTATTCGGCGCGTCTTGCAAGACCGCTCTATGCAAGGGTCACCGTCG
>CANQZE010000007.1 GCA_947628255.1 uncultured Clostridia bacterium
GTAGCCGTCATTGAGATAGTTGTTTGTGTCGATGCCCGCCTTGTTCTGATCGTAATAGTTGTTGGTGAGATTGTTGAAAACTTTGTTGGAGGTGTATTCCTCAAACTTATCTTTTTCCGCGTCGTAAATGCCGCGCTTTATTTGCACGTATTTACCGCCGGAATAGTAGGCGTATTCGTTGCCCTCGCTGACTTCCCAATCCTGACACACGAAGAACTTTCCGCCGCCGATGTAGGTGCATTCGTCCGTGTAGTTGGTGTTGCTGTTTGTGGTGACGCTGCCCCTTGACGTGGCGTCGAGGTTCTGCGCGCCGTCACTCGGAGCGTTTTCGGGGATCTTGAACATATATTCGCCGTTTGACGAACCGCTGACCGAAACGTATTTGCCGTCAAATCCGTAAACTTGAGAGAGATTGTTCCCCGAATTTTTTATTCTGCAAACGAGCTTGCCTCTCGACGTCTGCTCGCCGTCGTATGTGGGACGGAAAATCGACGTATAGCCGCTCACGCCGTTGTGATCGTAATTGTAATGCACAGCGATCAGCCCGTCGCACAATATCTTTATTATGGAGTCGATATTGCCGCTGTTGGTGTTGCTGTAGCCCGCCCCGCTTCTGCCGGAATCCGTGAGATCGACGCCCACTTTGTAGCGGGAAAGGATCTCCCTGCCCGACGCCGCGTCAAATGCGCCCGCGGTGCCGTCGTCAAACAGGCAAACGATCATTCCGCTCTTGTAGCGCAACGCGCGTATGCCTTGGCTAGGCCTGAACATCATTCCGGGAATGAGATCGTCAAAATACTTGGTCTTGTCGCCGCACTTCACGATCGACAGCTTTGTGTTGCTTCCCTTCTTGAGACAGACCACAAATGCGTCCAGCTCGGGTATGTAGCCGACGTCGCTGTATTGCGAGGGATTCGATGTCGTGGAAGATGTGGTTGAGTTTGTGTAAACCTCCCAACCCGCGGGAAGCGTAAACTCCTGTACGCTCTTGGTCAGCTCGCCGTAACTTTCCCTGGACTTGAAAATGTCCGTGATGCTCTTCGTTTTGGACTTGTCGCAAGTTGCCAACAAGACGACGCAAGTCGCCATCACCGCAAGCAGTGTGACGATCGCTATTGTTCTTTGAAAGATGCGTTTGTTTTTCATAATTGCTCCGTCAGATAGCGGGCGTTTATTTTGACGCCCGACATAATATATACAAGCTCCGCGAGCAGCATATTTGCTCTGAGCCTGATTGCGTGAGGTTGCTCTCCGCCCGCGATGAATTCGCGCATCGGAGCGGGGATGTCTATCGCGCCGAAAGAGGCGCACTGCTTGCAGACGACGCCGTCCGCTTCCTGAAAACACGCGTCGCCATCTATCATACAGCCGCAGACGTTGCAGTGGGCAAAATCCAGACTGTTGCCGCCCGCGTCTATCGCGCCGAGCAGAAAATCTCTGATCGCGGCGTCCGCTTCTCCCGACCCGTACGACAACTCGGACAGCGCCTTCAGCGCGCTCATAAACACGTCGGGAGACGCCTCTTCGCTAAGTCTGGACAGCGCTTCAAGCACAAAACAGCCGTCGTAATATTTGTCGAGATCGGAAGTTATGTCGCAAAAGCTCTCGATCTGACTGCACTCCGCGATGACGTAGCGTCCGTTTCTGCCCGCAAGCACATAGTCTCCGAAATTGAAAGGTTCCGCCGCATATCTCAGCTTGGCGCCGCGCTTGAGGCAACCTTTTGCGGTTGCGGTTATCCTTCCCGTTTCAACGCCGACAAGAGTGACAATCATATCACTCTCGCCATACGGCACGGCTCTCACCGCGATCGCCTTCGTTTTCAAGCTGTCGGTGGCCTGCATAGCGCTTGCCCGACGTCTATTTTCGGGCTTCGTCCTCTTCCTTCATCGTGCGGTAGAGCGTATACCACTCCACATCGCCCGTCTTTTTGAACATTTGCCACAGTTGTTCGCTATCCATAACCGTAGCGTGTGCAAAAAGTTTTGTTTTATTCGGCTTTCGCCGCCTCAATCTTCCTTGAGGTCTTTGATATCATATCCAAGCTCGCGCATAATGTACTCGCTGTCGCGCCACTCGTTTTTGACGCGGACGTACAGCGTGAGAAAAACTTTCTCTCCTATCATCTTTTCAAGATCCTTGCGCGCCGCCGTCGCGATCTGCTTGAGTTTTTCGCCGCCCTTGCCGATCACGATCGCCTTGTGCGACTGCTTTTCGCAAACGATGTCCGCGTCGATATCGACGATCGGAGTCCCTTCCCTCTCCTCGAATTTGTTTATTGACACGCCGATGCCGTACGGCACTTCCTTGTCGAGTAGATAGAGCGCCTTTTCTCTGATTATCTCCGACGCCATAAAGCGCGAAGAACTGACGGTGTATTCGTCCGTGGGATACAGCGGCGCGCCGATGGGAAGCGCCTTCAATATTTCTTCGAGAAGCGGCGCGATGTTCTCTTCCTTTTTGGCGGATATCGGAACGACGGCGGCGATGCCCTTGATCCCGTTCAGCTTTTCGAGGGTCGCAAACAGAGTCTCTCTTGTCACGGCGTCCTGCTTGTTCAGCGCGACAATAGTGGGAACTTTTGCAACGCTGTTTTCGAGAAATTCATAGTCCTGCTTGCTCATCCCCTTTGCGGCGTCTATGACGTAAAGCACGCCGTCAACGTCCTTCATCCCGCTCTTCACCGATCTCATCATATACTCGCCGAGCCTGTTTTTCGCCTCGTGGATACCGGGAGTATCGATGAGGATGAGTTGATAGTCGTCGCCGTTGAGTATGCCGAGCAACTTGTTCCTTGTCGTCTGCGGCCGCCAAGACACAATAGAGACCTTCTCGCCGACAAGCGCGTTGGTGAGTGTGGATTTGCCAGCGTTGGCAAGCCCCGCTATACATATGAATCCGCATCTGAAATTTTCGTACATTTTTTTATTCCGTTTGCCTTGTTGCCTTATTTTCTCTTTCGGCGCCGTACTTTTCGCGCCGTAACGTTTGCCGTCAAGCCTTAAGTCCCACGCGTTCCATCACGGCGCGTTGGACTGCCGTCATCTTTTCCTCGTCCTCGGGCAGGATGTGATCGAATCCGAGCAGGTGCAACAGCCCGTGACAGGTCAAAAAGCCCAACTCGCGCGCATAGCTGTGTCCGAATTCCGCCGCCTGCTCCTCCGCCCTTTCGCGGCATATGAGTATGTAGCCGAGCATAACGCGATCGCCGTCCATATCCGCGTCGGAAAACGCTTGCGCGCTCACGGGGAGAGAGAGCTTTTCAAAATACGGGAAGGACAGCACGTCCGTCACTGCGTCAACTCCCCTTGCCGAAGCGTTGACGCTCTTTATCGTCTCTCCGTCCACGACGCTCACAGAGGTCTCGAAAAAATCCGCCTGTCCGAGTTCGTCAAACACGGCGCGTTCCACTCTCTTCATCAGCCTCTTTTCAAAAAATTTTGCGTCGGAGATCTTGAGCATATCAATCCTTCTTGCGCTTGTCGTAATCCACGCGGCGATGGTGTATGGAGGGCAACACCTCGATGATCGTACTCTTGATGACGGCGATATCTCCCATTGTGATGGGGCATTCGTCAAACTGTCTGAGTTCGATCTTCTCGTCCACAAGTTTGGTGATGCGGTTGACATACTCCTCGCGCGTGTCGGGAGTGTATGCGCGCATAGCCGCCTCGATGGTGTCCGCCACCATTATGATCGCGGCGATCTTTGTCTGCGGCTTGGGTCCCGCATAGGTGTATTTGCTGACGGCAAGCTCGCCGTCCTCTCGCAGGGAGAGCGCTTTGCGATAGAAATATCCGACGGGCGACGTCCCGTGATGTTGGCGGCAGATGTCCACGATCTCGCTCGGGAGCTTGTTCTGCCTCGCCAATATCTCGCCGAAGAGCGTGTGCGACGTGATCATACTCACGCTGACCTCGGGGATAAGCTCGTCATGGGGATTGTATGAGGATTGATTCTCGCTGAAATACAGCGGGGCTTTGAGTTTTCCGATGTCGTGATAGTACGCCGCGCAACGCGCCATATTGGGATTCTCGCCTATGGCCGACGCGCACGCTTCCGCAAGGTTGCCCACGACAAGCGAGTGGTTGAAGGTGCCGGGAGCCTCGCTCGCCAAACGCTTGAGCAGAGGATTTGACAGATTGCAAAGCTCGCTCAGCCTGAAATCGTCCGCGATGTTGAAAATCCCTTCGAATATCGCGACGAGCGGCATAAACAATATCGCCGCAGCCACGGACGAGCCGTAACTCCACACAAAGTGCCAGAACAGATTGATGGACGTGTCTCCCACCGCAAGCGTCGCCGCCACAACGAGAGGTTGCACGATGAGGGGGCTGAAGATCGCCATCACCAAAAATCTCAGCCTGTTGAAGTGCTTATGCACAAAGAAATTGACGATGAGCGCCGTGAGCGAATTGCATATCGCCGCCGCAACGATCAAGCTGATGTCATAGTTTCCGCCCGCAAAAATGTAGGTCAACACAACCAACACGGCAACGAGCGCCGTGCTGAGCGTCGCGGACCTTCTGCCCACAAGTTCGATGATGACGAGCGTGGACAAAGTCAGCGGCATAGCAAACACGTTGAGCTTGCAGGACGTGAGCATACTGAGGATGTATGTTATCACCGCCATTATCGTGCAAAGCCAATAGTCTCTGACTGGTTTTCCGTCCTTCCCCGCAAATCTGTACGCGCCGAAAAACAGCAACAGATTTATGCCGAAGGACGCCACAAAAAAGCCCGTCGTCCTCAGCGCCGTTTCGGGTCTGAAAGCGCCGAGGAAATCGCTTGTGATAAACAAGCCGAACAGCACCGTCGCAAACGTCGCGACGATCACCCCCGCAAAACACTGCCCGAAACAGCTGAAGAAACGCTTGCGTGCAAGTATCTTCTTTTTTTCTATGACCGAAAGGTCTCTGACATCGTCAATCATAATTTATCTCCGCGTATTCGACTCCGTATTGTCAATTGATTTTACTTTCCGTTCCGTCGCCGTTTTCGGCTTTTTCAAAACGGTCGTATGCCTCGATGATCCTCGCCACAAACTCATTCCTGACAACGTCCTTCGACGTGAGCTGGACGATCTTGATACCTTTCACATCCTCAAGCACCGCCATTGCGTGCTTCATCCCGCTGAGCTGGCCGCGCGGCAGATCTATCTGCGTGATGTCGCCCGTGACGACGATGCGACTGTTTTCGCCCATTCTGGTGAGGAACATCTTCATCTGCTCGGGAGTGGTGTTCTGCGCCTCGTCAAGGATGATGAAGCTGTTCATCAGCGTCCTGCCGCGCATATAGGCGAGCGGCGCTATCTCAATGACTCCCTTCTCGATGAGTTTCTGATAGGAATCCTCTCCCACAAAGTCCCTCAGCGCGTCAAACAGCGGTCTGAGATAGGGATCGACTTTCTCGTTCAGATCCCCGGGCAAAAACCCGAGCTTCTCGCCCGCTTCGACGGCGGGACGCGTGAGGATGATCCTCTCTATCTCTCCGCTCTTGAGCGCTCTGACCGCGAGCGCCACGGCGAGATAGGTCTTTCCCGTGCCTGCGGGACCGACTCCGAACACGATGCCGTTTGAGTTGATCGCGTCCACATATGCCCTCTGCCCGAAAGTCTTTGCTCTGACGACCTTCCCTCGCACCGTCACCGCTACAGCGCCTAAAAGATTGTCTATGTCGGGTTTTTCACCCATACGCACGCGGTCTATGACGGAATCCACCTGCACGGGAGAGAGCGGATGCTTCAAAGCGAGCTTCTCCATCGCGTCGAGCGCGCTCATAGCGTCCTCGACCGCCGCCTTGTCCCCCTTGACCTTGAGGGAGGACCCCGTCGCGAACACGTCTACGCCGAAAGCGTCCGCAAGCCTTTTGATGTTGCCGTCAAGCTCGCCGAAAACGCTCACCATCGTCTCATAATTTTCGAAATGTTTCTCTCTTGTCGTCATTCGGGATCCTCTTCGAGGCGATCCTCCGTTTTTTTTATTGCTTTACGTGCGGCTTGCGCCTGTCATCTGTCGGATATCAGCACTTCCGCCTCCAAAGTCACGCGCACGGTCCGCCCGCGCTCCGACCTTTGAACATCGCTGTATACCGCCCGCACCGTCGCTTCCTCTCGCAACTCTTCAAGCAACGAAGAATACACCGCAAGGCACAACTCTTCGTCGCTTCTCGTCTCGGGAGATTCGACGACTTTCAGCTCTCTGAACTCATAGTCGAAGCACTCCATCGGCAACAAAAATCCGAATTTGCTCCGCTTGACTTCAAGCTCATAGCATTCATACGGGCTGCGCGGCGTTTTGGGTTCCTTCCCGAAAAAGCCGAGCTTTGAGACTCTCTTTACGGCTCCGTAGGTGTTTTCAAGCACGGTATCGCCGAAAATCGTTTCGCTTGTCAACAGCACCGTGCCGTACACTCTGCCCTTCGCCTCGACGGGGATCGCGTCGTCGCCGTAGGTCACATATCCGTCGATAAGCACGTCGCCGGGCTTGACAACGTCGCCGTATTTGACAACGGCGGTCCCGCCTTCGACAATGACGCGGGTCACGGTGGCAAGCGCCGTGGAACGCACCGCCGATCCGTCGATCTCGAACAGCTCGTCGCGATCCGCCTCTCGCTTGACGATAACGCTGACGTGAGTGCCGCGCCTGACAAATCCCGCATATGCGACGCCGTCAATCTCAAGCAACTCCTTGTTGAGCGAATCTGCGTCCACCTTCGGCACAAATTTGCCTTGGGCAATGCCGTGCGAGAGTAGTATTTGCCTGACCTCGGCATTTAATGCGCCGTCTATCGCGCAAGCGTCCGCGCTCGTCACATCCACGCGCGTGACAAAGCACGGGTAGACGGCAAGCATAACCGCGATGAGGACTATCCCCACAAATATCCCGACTCGGGTCGAAGCTCTGAAAACGGCGGGAGCAACGCCTTTTATACCTATTATTTTATAATCATAGCATAGATTCTCCAATAACGCAACAATCTTGTTCAAAAGTTTTGAAGGCACAAAAAAGCTCATCCCTCTCGGAGTGACCTCGACGTCGCTCACGGAGCAGATCTTCATAAGGGCGCCGAGCGCTTTCACCGCCGACGCGCCTGTCACAAATATCTCCGTCTTGCCGAGTTTGGAGCCGAACGCGGCCAACCTGCTTGGACGTTTTTTCCTGCGCTGTCGCTTCGGCGCTCTCTTTTCGACTTTTTCAAAAGCGTCATCGGAATCCCCGTCCTCGCCGAAAAACACTCGTCTTTGCGCCTGTTTTCGAAAATCATCTCTTTTTGCTTTTTCCGTCTTTACCGCGCCGCGGGCGTCCTCATTTCTTCTCTTCAAAATTCAGTCCCCCTATCCTTCCAACGATATAGATATCGCCGCCGCCTATCTCAACGATTCTCAGATCGTCGCCGCTCACGACAAGCGACTCCGAACCCAATTTGAGCGCAATTGCGCCCGAAGAGGCGGACATCACGCTCTTCACTCCGCTGACGACCAACTTCGTCGCCGAAAGCATACAGACGGTGAAAGGCAACAGCTCGCCCACCGCGCCGAGCTTTGATTTTATCTCTTCTCTGAACATACCAAAGTTTATGAAGCCCGCCCTCTCAATATGCAAAAACGGCGCGCATAGGCGCGTCGTCTTTCATACTTATCAAAATTGCAATATCAAGAGATAAACTTGACGATTTAGCAGTCTAAAATGCCGTTTCCGTCAAAAATCAAAATCCGATCGTACCGTCGTCATCGGGATCCGAACCGAACATATCGTCGTATTCCTCTTCGTCATCGGCATCGGTTTCTTCGTCCGCAAAACCGAAAACGGGAGTCTCGCTGACCGCGCTCAGGCCGTCCTCTATGTCGCCGAAAGCCTTAAAACCTTCATCCTGTTGCGCGTCGTCAACGGGTTTTGAGTCCTCAAACGGCACGTCGCCGTCCGTCGGAGCCTCATCCGCCCAAGGCAAATTTTCACTTTCTTGGGTTTTGCTCTCCTCGACATCGCTCGAAGTTGCAGTCTGTCCGACGCGCTCGGTGTGTTTGGATCCTGCTGGCGGAGCGTACGGCTCGTCCGAAGCGCCGCGATTCGGCACTGCGCCCTCCGCGATCTCTCTGAAAGTGGTAGTGTTGCCCTCCCACTGCAACCATATCTCTCTCAGCGGACCGTTTCTGTTCTTCCTTATGAGCAATTGCAGTTGATCCGTCGGCAACGCCTCATTGTAGCTGGACGGATTGTGCAAAAACAGCACCACGTCCGCGTCCTGCTCTATTGAACCCGACTCTCTCAGATCGGAGAGTTGAGGCAATTCTTTGCGTTGTGTGGCTCCGCGCGACATCTGGCAGAGCGTGAGGATGGGGACGCCAAGCTCGCCCGCGTATATCTTCATCATACGCGACATCTCGCTGACCTCGACCTGACGGCTCTCGTATCCTCTCGACGCGCCGCCCTTCATAAGTTGCAAATAGTCGACGATGACAAGATCCAACCCCTTGTCTCGCTTCAGCCTGCGACATTTTGACAAAATGTCGTTGGGCGTATTCTGCCTGTAATCGTCGATGTATATCTTGGCTTCCGACAAGCGTCTGAAAGCGGAGATCAATTTTGCTCCCGCGTCGCCCTTCAGCCCTCCGAGGCTGTCCATCTCGTCAAACGTGACCTGCGACTCGTATGCCAACATACGTTTTGCGATGAGGGGCGCGTCCATTTCCATCGAAAAGATCGCGACGGTTTTGCCCTTGAGCGCGACGTTCACCGCCACATTCAGCGCAAACGCGGTTTTGCCGACGCCGGGACGCGCCGCAAGAATGATAAGCTCGCCGGGTTTCAATCCCTTTGTACTCTTGTCGAATTGGGGGAAATCCGTGTTGACGATATTTTGCGGCTTGTTGCCGATCTGGGCGTCCTGTATGCTGTTCATCGCCGCGGCAAAAGCGACATCGCCTTTGACAAGCGCTTTTTCGGAGTTCTCTTCGGAGATCTGATACACAAGCCTTTCCGCCTCGCCGAGCGCCTGCAAACCTTCCTCAGATTCATAGCCCGCCTTGACGATCTCATTGCCCGCGTTGATGACGCGGCGGATGAGTCCGTCCCTTCTGAGCAAGCCCGCGTAGTAGGAGCCGTTCGCGGACGAAAGCACGCTCTCGGCAAGCTCGCTGAGATATGCGACGGAGCCGACCTCGTCCAACTTACCCTCCAACTCCAGCGCGTCCGCGACCGTGACGGTGTCAATGGGACTGCTCTTCTCGTGCAGACTTCTCATACACTCGAACACCGTACGATGTTTCTCAATGAAGAAATCGTCCGACCTCAAAGTCGGGATAAGCTCGTCCGCGGCGCGATTGTCAATGAGTATCGATCCGAGTACCGCCTGCTCCGCCTCGACGTTTGCGGGCATAGCTCTTGTGACTTTTTTTTCTTCCATCTTTTTCGGCATAGATCCCCTCGCTGAGGCTAAGCCTCGTCGTTTTTATGCTTGTGCAGATATGCAAGGTATCCCGCCGTCAGCGCCGCGAACAAAACTATGCCCGCCGCGATGAGCAGAGAATACCAATTCGCGGAATTTTGAGCGCGTTGAGAGATCGTAAACTCCCTCACGCCGTCCTCTCCGAGCTGAAATATGTCCGTATATCCCGCTCCGTTCGGATGCCTGACTCCGCTTGTGACTATCGATTTATAGATTGTATCATATCTCAGAGCGACTTGCAAGCGTTGATATTTGACCGTCGTTACCTTTTCAACTCCGCTTTCGTCTATGACGGTCGTCTCGCGGGTCAACGGATCCCTTGCTAAAACGGCTTCGAATATCTCCGCGGCGTCGAGCGAAACGTATGTGTCCGTTTTGTTGTAAAACAATCCGTCCTTTGAAAAGCGTCGCTCCCCCTCCGCGCGCAATCCGTCAAGCAATTGTTCCGGCTTTCCCGAAAGAGACACGTACGCCGTGACGGTGAGCGTGGGTTCGTCATATGCGCAGCCCAAAAGATACAAGCGATACGCCGTCTTGACAACGCTCGCTTCTTCGTCGCAACCGACAAACGAAAATGTCACAAAAAGGCAGATCAGCAGCGTTAAAACCGCAGATAAAACCTTGATTATGCCATTTCGTCTCGTATTTGTCATTGCTTGTACATCTCCTCGAGTTGCTTGAGCGCGTCCGAAAATTCCTTCATCGCGAGCTTGTAGGGCTTGTCGCTTTCGAGGTCGACTTCAGCAAGACGGATTATGTCGAGCGGAGGCATACTTCCGCCCGCGGACAGGAATTTTTTGTACTTCTCGAAATACGGCGCGCCCTGCTCGAGCAGGTTGTTCGCGATGGACACGGCGGTGGTGATCCCCGTCGCATATTTATAGACGTAAAAGCTGTTGTAGAAGTGCGGGATCCTCGCCCACTCATAGCGGATGAGATCGTTGTGCTTGATAGACCTGCCGTAATATTTTTTGTTGAGGGCAAAATATATGTCGCTCAACGAATCGGCTGTGATGGGTTCGCCCTTCTCCACAAGCTCGTGCGCCGCCGCCTCGAACTCGCCGAATTGCGTCTGCCTGAACAGCGTCATACGGAACATATCGAGATAATATGTGAGCAGATATTTTTTGAATTCTCCCTCCGCGCTGCCGAGCAGATATTTGAGGAGCAACACTTCGTTGACTGTAGAAGCGATCTCCGCGCAGAAAATCTCGTATCCCGCCTTTTGCTCTGGTTGGGAGAGGTTGGAATAATAGCTGTGCATAGAGTGTCCGAGTTCGTGCGCGATCGTAAACACGTCGTGAACGGTCGGCACATAGTTGAGCAACACGAACGGATGTGCGCCGTACATCCCCCACGAATACGCGCCCGACTGCTTGCCCTTTGTCTCGTACACGTCGACCCAATGGCTTTCAAACGCCTTAGCAAGCACGTCGCAATATTCCTTGCCCATCACGGAGAGCGCCTTTTTGACAAGTTCCACAGCATCTTCGTAAGGCATTGACAGCTCCTGCTCGGGGACGATGGGCACATACAGGTCGTACATATTCAGCGTTTTTACGCCGAGCGCCTTCTTGCGGAGCGCAATATATCTGTGCAACGCCTTCGTGCCGTCGCCGACAGCCGCCAGCAATTTTTTGTAGCAAGTGGGAGGCACGTTCTCTTGATACATCGCGTAGTCCAAAGAGCTTCTGAAGCCTCTCGTCTTGGCGAAAAACCAATCCTTTTTGACGTTGCCGCCGTAGTTTGCCGCAAGCATATTGATGTGGCTTTTGTATGCGCCGAACATACTCTCAAACGCCTTCTTTCTGACGTTCTGCGACGGATTTTGACTGAGGACGGCATACATCCCGTGGCTCATCTCGTGCTTGACTCCCTTATCGTCCTTGACGGGCGCGAATCTGACGTCCGCATTGTCGAACATCGTAAAGACATCGTCGTTTGTCCCCGCGAACAACATAACTTCGCCCAATATCTTTTCCTCTTTTTCGGACAGAATGATGTCCTTGTTGCGGATGATGTTTTTGAAGTACACGTCCCAATCCGCGAATTTCTTGGACGACGCAAGCCTTTCAAGCTCCTCGGCAGGCAAGCTCGACACCTCGGGATCTATGAAGGACGCGAGCGACGCGTATCTCACAAGCAACATCTCCGCCCTGTTGGTCATCCCTTGATATTTGCCGTCGCGCGTGTCGAGGTCGAGATGCAACTTGGCATATTGATACAACCTGCCGAGATCGCTCGACAGCCTCAGGCTGAACTCGAGACAATCGTACAAGGCGTCGCTGTCCGAAAGTTTGCCCTTGTGATCCGCAAGACGCGGAAGTCTCTCCTCGCACTTGAAAAACAGCTCTTCCCACTCTTCGTCTCCGGAGAAGATCTCGCTCAATTGCCACTTGAATTTCTCGTCTATTTTGTCGCGTTCCAAAAACATATTAGCCTCCTATAACTTGATTTTTCAAGGCGCGTCGCAGCGCCCCGCATCATTCCAAAAACAGATTGTCGCTTGCGAACTCCGCCGTACAGGACAGGTTGACGCCGAGTTTCTTGAGCGGATTTTCGTCCGCCTTTGACAGGATGTGCGTAGAGTGTGCCTCGCAACCCTGCAACAGCGCGAGTTGTTCTATCGCGCTTGCCGCGCTCGCGTCCGTCGCCGCGCATATTGATAGCGCAAGCAAAGCCTCTTCGAGCGTGAGTTTGTTTGAATTTTCCTTCAAAATCTTTGTCTTAAGATCGAGGATCGGGCCTATGACGTATGGCGAGATGAGCTTCTGCCTGTCGGGCATTCCCGCAAGCTCCTTGACGGAGTTGAATATGCAGGCCGCCGCCGCGCTCATACGCTCGCTGTTTTTGCCTGTGACGATCTTTCCGTTTGGCAACTCAAGCGCGATCGCGCCCACTCCGCCCGATTTTTCGCTCTTTTTCGCCGCCGCCTCCACGACAGGACGATCCGCGGAGGATATCCCGAGCTTTGACATCAAAAATTCCAGCCTACTCACGGTGTCCTCGCTTGCCGCACCCATCTTGAAATCGCAAAGAGCCTTGAAATAGCGGCGCAACACTTCCTGCTTTGACGCGTCGCTGCACGCCTCGTCGTCAAAGATGCAATAGCCCGCCATATTGACGCCCATATCCGTGGGCGATTTGTACACGCACTCCTTCCCAGTGATCTTGGAGAGTATACTGCTCACGACGGGGAAAACCTCGATATCGCGGTTGTAATTGACGGTGATCTTGCCATACGCCTCGAGGTGGAAATTGTCGACCTTGTTGACGTCCTTCAGATCCGCCGTCGCCGCCTCGTACGCGACGTTGACGGGATGATTGAGAGGCAAATTCCAAATCGGGAATGTCTCGAACTTGGCATAGCCCGCCTCGACGCCCCTCTTGTGTTCGTGATAGAGCTGACTCAGACAAGTCGCGAGCTTTCCGCTTCCCGGCCCCGGCGCCGTGAGGACAACGAGCGGGCGCGTTGTCTTGATGTAGGGATTCGCGCCGTAGCCCTCGTCCGAAACGATGGTGTCTATCTCGTGCGGATAGCCCTTTGTGGGACGGTGGACATAGACCTTGACTCCCCTGTGTTCAAGCTTGTTTTTGAAGGCGATCGCACTCTGCTGATCCGTGAACATCGTGATGACGACGCAGTTGATGAAGATGCCCATCCCCGAAATGTTGTCGATCATACGCTCCACTTCGCTGCCGTAGGTGATGCCGTAATCCGCGCGGATCTTGTTGCGCTCTATCGCGCCCGCGTTGACGCAGATGATGAGTTCCGCTTTGTCTCTGAGTTTTTGAAGCAACTTTATCTTTGCCGCTTTGTCAAATCCGGGCAGAACGCGCGCCGCGTGCAGGTCGTCGAAAAGTTTTCCGCCGAATTCAAGATACAGCTTGTCAAAATGACTGATGCGCTCGAGAATCTGTTCGGATTGCTTTTGCATATACATTTCGCTGTCAAAGCCTATTTTGTGCATAGTCGTATGTCCTCGTATATAAATTTGTAGCGTTTTAACGCCTGTGTCAGAATTGTACTATCGGCAAAACAAGTTCCACGCCGACGATACCTTTGTGGAGAGGTTTGCCCTTTGTGGTGCGGGTCTCGATGTTGATATTTTCCGTGTTGACGATGCGCGCCTCGCCGCCCGAGACATACGCAATGTCGTACGGCATCTTGACCGTGCCGACATAGAACACTTCGGTGCCTTCCGTCTCGGCGATCTTTACGCCCTTGAGATAGCGCGACATCGGATCGAGCAACGCGCTTATGACTCGTTTGGCATATCCCTTTGCCGTGATTATGATGATCTCGCCCTCATCCGACGCTTGTCCTCCGAACGCAACGCTGTCGCCGTCGCCGAGTTTGATCCCCTTGACTCCCGCCGCGTTTCTGCCTTGAAGCGGGACTTCCGTCGCCTTGTAGACCAACACTTGTCCCTGTTTTGTGACCTCGATCGCATTTTGCTCGTCGTCGACAAGTTCCGCTCCGATAAGCTCGTCTCCGTCCGCGAGATTTATCGCCTTGATATACGTCTTGCTCATAGACGAAAATTCGCCCGTCTCCACTCTCTTGACGACTCCGCCGCGCGTGAACAAAAGCAACTCGCCCTCGGGAGCGCCTTCGAAGAATATCATCTTGACGACGTATTCTCCCGTCTGCACGTCCTGATTCACGGCGCCCAATTTGAAAGGCTTGTCGCGGAATTTTTTCTCGGGCAAAGCTCCGACGTCAAGTTTGACGAGGCTGCCGAGATTTGTGAAGGCATAAAGCGTCCCCTTGTTGTTGACGCTGAGCGCCTGCGTGGGAAGCGCGTCCTTTGGCAACGACGCGATGTCCTTGCTCGCGAGCGAATAGCTCTTTTGCGACATAAATCTGAGCTGTCCGTCGAGATTGAGAGTGATGATCCCGTCGCGGTAGGCTATCGCCTGAGCCTCGTCCGGAACGCTGTAATTTTCCTCATCGCTTCCGTTCACAATGACGGTCATACGCGGAGAATTTTGCTCTTTTTTGATTTTTCCAAGCTCGTCCTTGACGATCTCCAGCTGTTTTCTCTTGGATGCAAGAATACTCTCGAAAAGCGCGATCTTGCGCTTGAGTTCGGCAAGTTCTTCTTCGAGTTTGCCGACTTCCAATCTCGCGAGGTTTTTGAGGCGCATATCGAGAATTGCTTGCGCCTGCGCGTCGCTGAGTCCGAAACGCGCGCGAAGAGTCTCTTTTGCCTTTGCCGTCGTCTCCGACTCCTTGATTATCTTGATGACCTCGTCTATGTTGCGTATCGCGATAAGCAAGCCTTCGACGATCTCCGCCCTCGCCTTTGCCGCTTTCAGATCGTAAGTCGTGCGTTTGACGATGACTGTGCGTTGATATTCGACATAATAATCGAGATACGCCTTCAAAGAGAGTTGTTCGGGCTTGCCGTTTGCGATCGCGACCATATTGATGGAATATCCTATCTCGAGGTTGGTCTTTTTGAAGAGAAAATCTATGATCTTATTTACGTCGGCGTCGCGCTTGCACTTGACGACCGCGCGCATTCCCGCCTTGTCCGACTCGTCCACGATCTCGCTTATTCCCGCAAGCAGTTCCTTGTTTGATTCCTTGAGGTCCGCGATTCTGGCGAGCAACTCCGATTTGGAGACTTGATAGGGCATCTCGGTGATAACGATGTTCTTTTTGCCGTTGTCGTCGTTTTCGATGTGCAGGCGGGAGCGTATCTTTATCCTGCCCTTGCCCGTGCCGTAGATCTCCTCGAGGCTGTCCACGGGGACGACAAATCCTCCCGTCGGAAAATCGGGACCGTGGAAAACTTTGAGAAGCTCCGCCGTCGTGATGTTGGGATTATCGATGCGCGCAACGACTGCGTCGATGCACTCGCCCATATTGTGAGTGGGAATGTTTGTGGCAAGTCCGACCGCGATGCCGTTCGCGCCGTTGACGAGCAGATTGGGGAACCTGCCGGGAAGAGTGTTCGGCTCCTCGAGGCTGTCGTCGAAGTTGGGCTGCCACACAACGGTCTCCTTGTCTATATCGCGCAGCAGTTCGAGCGCGAGCGCGCTCATCCTCGCCTCCGTATACCTCATCGCCGCCGCGCCGTCGCCGTCCACGCTGCCGAAATTGCCGTGTCCGTCCACAAGCGTCATTCTCATAGCGAAGGGTTGCGCCATCCTGACAAGCGCTCCGTACACGGAACTGTCACCGTGCGGATGATACTTGCCGAGGCAATCGCCCACGATACGCGCGCATTTCTTGTGCGGCTTGTCGGGGGTCAGTCCCATCTCGTGCATACTGTAAAGCACTCTGCGCTGGACTGGTTTGAGACCGTCCTCAACGCGCGGAATGGCGCGATCGAGGATGACGTTCTCCGAGTAGGGGATCATAGAATTGTGCATGACCTCTTCGAACACAGTGTCCAGCACCGTCTGATTGTAAATGATTTCCTTCTGTTTTTGCTTCGCCATATCTTTTCCCGTTTACGGTTTTTTTTGTTTTCACGTCACTCGTCCGCTTTTCGAGCGATCTTGAAATCGTCGACCTTGTTGAAGTCGGCATATCTGTAGATATAATCCTTTCTGATGTTGCTGTCGTCGCCCATCAAGATGGTAATGCGTTTGTCCGCCATCGCCGCGTCGTCGATAGTCACGCGCGTGAGCGTGCGCTTTGCGGGATCCATTGTCGTGTCCCAAAGCTGTTCGGGATTCATCTCGCCGAGGCCTTTGAAACGTTGCAACAGCGCGTTTTTGCCCATCTTTTTCTGCCCCTCGACGAGAGCGGCGTCGTCATAACAATAGAGGATCTCGTCCTTCTTTTGCAATCTGTAAAGCGGCGGCATACCGATGTACACGTGTCCCTCCGTGATGAGACTGCGCATATATCTGAAAAAGAACGTCAGAAGCAGCGCCCTTATGTGCGCGCCGTCCTGATCCGCGTCCGCCAAAATTATCACTTTGTCATATCTCAAAGACGCAATGTCAAAGTCGGGATCTATGCCCGTGCCGAGCGCGCTGATAAGCGTCGCGAATTCCTCGTTTGCGAGTATCTTTTCAAGGCTTGCCTTCTCCACGTTGAGGGGCTTGCCTCTGAGCGGCAATATCGCTTGGAAAAATCTGTCCCTCGCCTGCTTTGCGCTGCCGCCCGCGCTGTCGCCTTCCACTATGAAAAGCTCGTTGATCGCGGTGTTCTTGCCCGAACAGCTCGCAAGTTTCCCGACGAGATTGAGGCCCTGCAACTTGTTTTGTTGACGGCTCAGATCTTTCGCCTTTTTTGCCGCTTCCCTTGTCTTTGCGGCGCCCATCGCCTTTGCGATGATCTTTTCCGCAGTCGCCTTATATCCCCTCTGCAACAGCAGATCGGAAAGTTTTTCGCTCACGAGATTTTCCACTTTGGGACGCACCTCGGGATTGCCCAGCTTGCCCTTCGTCTGCCCTTCGAACTGCACGTTTTGCATCTTGACGGTGATGACCGCGACCATACCCTCTCTGAAATCCTCGCCGAGCAGGTTGGCTTGTTTGTCCTTGAGAATGCCGTTTTTGCGCGCATAATCGTTGAAAACCTTCGTCACGGCGCTCTTGAAGCCGACTTCGTGCGTGCCGCCCTCCGCCGTCGGAATATTATTGACGTAGCTGTAGATATTTTCCGTGTAGCCTTCGGTGTGCTGGATCGCCACCTCAACTTCGAACTTGTCGTCCTGCGCCTCGACGTACAGAGGCTTGTCATAAAGCACCGTCCTGCCCTCGTTGAGGTATTGCACATAGTCCGCAATGCCGCCCTTATAGCAGAACACGTCGTGTCTGTCCGTGCCGCCGTCGAGAGGCATACGCAGATCGTCTATGACGATCGTCATCCCCTTGTTGAGATAGGCGACGTCGCGCATACGCTCCGCAACCGTGGCGTAATCGAATTTTTCCTTGCCGAAAACGCGCTCGTCGGGCTTGAAAGTGACGGTTGTACCCGTCCCCTTCGTCTTGCCGACGACCGTGAGAGGCGTCTTGACGACTCCGCTCTTGATCTTGTTCCCGATCTGGGGAGAATGAAATTCAATCCTATAAAGACTGCCGTCTCGCTTGACCTCGACGTTGAGCCACTCGCTCAGCGCGTTTGTAACGGACGCACCGACGCCGTGCAGTCCGCCCGAAAAACTGTATTGATCGTTGTCGAACTTTGCGCCCGCGTGCAACTGTGTGAATACGACCTCTACGCCGCTCACCTTGAGCTTGGGGTGCTTGTCCACGGGAACGCCGCGACCGTTGTCGGTGACCCTTGCCACATTGTCGTCGAGCAGCTCGATCCTGACCGTATCGCCAAAGCCGTTCGCGACTTCGTCGACGCTGTTGTCGATGATCTCCCAAAGGATATGATGCATACCCTTGGCGCCCGTTGTGCCAATGTACATACCGGGACGCTTTCTGACGGCGTCCAAGCCTTCCAACACGCGAATGTCTCCCGCCTTATAATCTTGATTTGCCATGTCTACCTTTTGTGCCTGAAAATCGCACGCACACAATATAATGTATATATTATATCATAATCGCGCGCGCCGCGCAACCCAAAACGACCCTAAAAACATTTAATTTTCAAAACAAAAATCGTGAAGAGAACAACTTCAACTCTGTCAAATCTAAACGTACCACTGTCCGAGCTTTCCCTATACACGTACTTTGCCTTGTCCGAGCAATTAACGCAACCATTGTCCGAACGTTATTATACCCTACGTTTGCCTTAGCTCGGACCGGGCGTGATGCAGAATACAAACACACTCAGACAAGGGGATTCTTCGACTACGCTCAGAATGACAGAAAAAAACACGCCGTTTGCTTGTTAAGCGCGAACAAATTTACTATGTAAAAGAGTTAAAGAATAATCCCAACGCCGGTAAAAAGAAAAGCGGGCGAAGCCCGCCCCCAAACGTACTTATACTTACAGTTCGCTTAGTATGAACAAATTATGCGTTAAATTTCCTTTCCAACTCGTCAAGCAATTCCGCCGCGCGCTTTCCGCTTAGCGGATGGATCTTGTACGGAGCAAGCTCCGCAAGAGGTTTCAGCACAAACTCGCGGTTTAACATATCATAATGTGGGATTGAAAGTCCGTTTCTGTCATAAACGATATCGTCATAAAGCAAAATATCTATGTCCAGAGTTCTGTTGCCCCATCTTATGTCGCGCACTCTTCCCGCCTTGGATTCTATGGCGTTCACGGCGCGCAAAAGCTCTTCGGGTGAGAGATAGGAATCCGCCTCGACGACGCTGTTCGAAAATATCCTGTCCGCGACGCCGCCGTACGGAGCGCTCTCAATGCGACTGCTCTCGCGCACGTTTTTGAAAGCGGGATGGTCTTGCAAACTTTTCACCGCAAAATCGAGATATCCGTTTGCGTCCCCCAGATTGGAGCCGAGAGACAGATATATCCTGTGCCACTTGAGTTCCGTCTCCACAGCGGCGTATTCGAATTTGCCGCTCATCGGCGCGTCAGGTTTTTTGACCGTCACTTTGACGCCCTGCGCGAGATCGAATTTGCGAAGCAAAAGCCTCGCGAGCCTCACGGCAAGCGTCTCGATGAGGTCAAAACAATTGTTCTCCGCAAAATTTTTCACCTCTTTTTTCACCGCGGAGTAACTCACGGTCAAATCCAGATCGTCAAAATCCGCCGCCGCGCATATGTCGGCATACACCGTCACGCTGATTAAAAAACGTTGCGGAGTTACCTTTTCGGACGGATTGACCCCGTGGCAGGCGGTCACTTCGAAATCCTTCAAAACAATTTTGTCCATACGCTCTCCTTTTGTTTGCAAAACCTCATTGCTCCTATTGTTTGCGGACCTATTCACGACTTCGATTCCGCCGCTATCGCCTGCGCGCTCTGCGCGACGTCGTGTACCCTCACAAACAGCACGCCGAATTTGACGGCAAGTTTGACGGCTTCAAGCGAAGCGGGCAATCTGTCCTCAACTCTGCCGCCCAAAAACGATTTCCTCGACGCGCCCATCAAAAACGGATGATCGAAATGTTCGGCAAGTTCGCCGTAGCGCACAAGAAGTTCGACGTCCTCTTCCCTCGACAAGTTGAACCCGATACCGCCGTCGAGCAAGATCTTGTCCGCAGGCGTCCCCGTCTCGAGCAACTTGTCCGCGGCAAGGGTCAATCCCTCGATCTTATCCTCAAACATATCCCTATTTTCGGAGCGGCGGCGATTGTGCATAACGCAGACGGATAGCCCGTGCTTCGCGATCGTTTTCGCCATATTTTCGTCAGCGAAGCAACTGACGTCGTTGATCATATCCGCGCCCGCCTTTGCCGCCTCTTCCGCCACCGACGCGTAAAAAGTGTCCGCAGATATCAGCGCGGAAGGAAATTGAGCGCGCACCGCCTCGACGACGGGGATCAGCCTTGACATCTCCTCAATAGCGGAAATTTTTTCGCAACCGGGGCGAGTGGACTGCCCGCCTATATCCAAGATCTCCGCGCCGTCCCTCAACATTATTTTCGCGCGCGCGAGGGCGGAGTCGACATCCCTCGCCCTGCTACCCTCGAAAAAGCTGTCCGGCGTGACGTTCAAAATGCCCATTATGTGCGTGCCGCTCTCAAAAACGACGTCGCGCACTTTGAATTTGCAATGATTTTTGCTCATTTCATCTCTCCGAAATCACTCTTGCGACATATTCTTCGGGGAAATCTCCTCTCTTTGCGAAGCTCACCGTCTTGCTTCCTATCTTCTTTACGCCGCGCGCGGTCATACAAGTGTGTTCCGCCTCGATGACGACAAGCACGCCTTTGGGCTTCAGATCCTTGAATATCTCGTCCGCTATCTGCGCGCCCATCCTCTCCTGAAGTTGCAACCGCCTCGCGTATATGTCCACGACTCGCGCAAGTTTGCTGAGTCCGACCACTTTCCCGTTCGGGACGTACGCAATGTGTACTTTGCCGAAAAACGGCATAAGATGATGCTCGCACATTGAGGAAAACGCGATGTCCCTCTCGATGACAAGCTCGCTTCCGCTCTCCTCGAACACTTTGGCAAGTTGCGCCGAGCCGTCCTCGCCGTATCCCGCCGTGAGTTCCTCATACATACGCGCGACGCGTTCGGGAGTTTCCTTCAATCCCTCTCTGTCGGGGTCCTCGCCTATAGCTTGGAGGATAGTTCTCACAGCCGACTCGATTTTCTTCTTATCGATCTTCATATTTCCACCTCTTTTGATATCTCTTTCAAACGTCGCTTGACTTCTTGCTTCCCGTCTCGCCTATATGCTCGAACAATGTCAAGGATCCCGCGACAAGCACGACGTCCGCGTCTGAGTTCAGCGCGTCCTGCACGGCGACTCGGACGTCCTCTCCTATGTCGCAGGGGACATACTTGCCGACTATGTTTTTCAGCTCCTCGGCTTTCATCGCGCGCTGAGACGGCGGAGTGACGGCGGTCGCTCTTTGAGCAAGCGGAGCGATGATTTCAGCAATGCCGTTCACATCCTTGTCTTTGAGTATTCCGACGACAAGATGTATGCGCTTCCCCACAAAGTATCTTTGCATCGCCGCTTTGAGCGTAAGCGCGCCGTGCGGATTGTGCGCGCCGTCAAAAACGAGAGTTTTTCCTGTCGGAACGTGCAGATCAAACCTTTCTTTTGCATTTTGCACGATTTCAAATCGCCCGCGCCATACTGTTGAGGCAAGTCCTTTTTTTATGCTTTCTTCGCTTATTCGGATTCCCATTTCGTCAAGCCTTTTCGCCGCGCATATTGCGATGGACGCATTGATGAGTTGATGCTCGCCCAACATTTTGATAGAGTACTCTTCGCCGTCATATTCGAAACGCTGTCCCGACAAGGAGTCCTCGACAAGTCGCGGTTCGCACGCCGTGATAAGCCTGCACGGCATATATTTTTTTGCTCCGTCCACAGTGCGCCACGGATGGGCAAGCTCGCGCATAATCTCATCGCTCTGCCTGCAAGTGACGGCGTCTCCGTCAATTATCGCGGCTTTTTCTGCGGCTATCTTGCCGAGCGTGTCGCCGAGATACGTGCAATGATCAAACCCTATCGGAGTGATGACCGAGAGCAACTTGCTGCTCATTGCATTCGTCGCGTCCCATCGTCCGCCAAGCCCTGTCTCTAGGACGCATATATCGCGCTTTGTCGCCTCGAACGCCTCAAACGCGATCGCGGTCTCGATCTCGAAAGCCGTAGGCTTAAATCCGCCGTACGCGGCGCGTCTGATGTCCTCTTTTGCAATGATGTCCGCGACTTTGCTCATATGCGCCGCCACGTCCTCATCCGAAAGCGGCGTTCCGTCGAGGAGCCATCTTTCGTTGTAGGAAAACACGGACGGCGAATTGTAGGTCCCCACCCTGTATCCCGCGGCGCGCAAGATAGACGTCAGATAGGCCGATACGCTGCCCTTGCCGTTGGTCCCCGCGATATGCACGCAGTTCAAGCGCTCGTCGGGCGCCCCTTGCAGATCGAGCAACTCGCGCATACGCTCAAGCCCGAGGTCGACGCCTGCGCGCTCGATATTTTTGATGTAGCTCATCGCTTCGGAATATATCAAAAAAGCACCTCGCAAAAGGAAGTACTGCTCGGGGGAAGCGGGAGTGAAAATTGCACCGCAAGCCACAAGGACCTTTCGTCCGCCGACACCCCCCCGTTCGGACGGCACTTGACGCGCAAAATTCTACAACTTCCAAATGTTTATTTTTTATAATTTTAGCACACTCGCAAACATATATCAACAAATTTGCACAATATCTTTTGCATAGATGCCCGGACAGAGTTTGGGAAGCTAGTCCGACAAATAAGCGTGGGAAACTCGGACATTTTTCTATGTCAAAGCGCCCATTCGGGGTCCCCCACAAAAATATGGAATGTTTTGTGGGGGTGATTATAAGGGCGACTTGAACTCGGTCGCTGCAGGATCACTCATAAAATTTCATCTCAGTTCAGGCTGCGGGCGTATCGCTTTGAACGTGATAATCATCCTTCAAAATGTCCAGTCTGATCTTTTTCCTCATAGAGTCGGATATTATCGTAAGAATCACAATTGCCACAACAAAAATAACGGGCAATATTATCAAAGTATTTGTACTGATGTTGCCAATATATCTCACCAATTCGGTCGCAATATCCCTATTATAATACATCATAAAAAAAATCATCAAAGTCGCAATAAATTGCATCAAAAACGCGCTTGTCAACAAGCCCTTGATGCCATACAATCTCAGCATCTTTTTTGTGGCTTTTTCATCGCTCTTCTTTAATTCGTCATATGTCTGCAAAACATATGTATCAAGATGCGTCAAATTGATTATGTTTTTGACGGATTCGATAATGACCTTCACGAATCCGATCGCAAAATATAAAGCCACGACGCACTCAAACACTATAAAAACAATAAATATAATATTGGTTACATTCAACGAAATCGTAAACGACAAAAGAGCTTTCAACAGTCCCGCCAAGGATGTTTTTGAAACAATAATACTAAAATCATCCAAATCCACCGATTGGTTCAGGAAAGGAACAAACGCAACCAACAAGATAGCAATCAACGCCAAGCCGTATGAGATCAGTTTGACTATGCATTGCTTTTTTATTCTGTCCTCGTATTTTTTGTATTGCACATTTTCCATAAATCACCTCTGATTTTTTTATCATTTTATGAGACATTTTGTCCCATGTCAAGCATTTTGAGACATTTTGTCTCATTATAGTAGTATGTTTGGAGACAGGCTTAAGGAATTGCGCTTGGAAAAGTGCTACACACAACAGCAACTTGCAGACATACTCGGCGTTGACCGCACCACTGTTATGAAATGGGAACTCAACGAGCGCGAGACAAATTTTGCAATGCTTGTGAAAATCGCAAGACACTTTGGCGTATCCTGCGACTTTCTTGTGGGCAATGACGATTATTGATATTCGAAATATCTTACCGACTTACAATTTGATCTTTCAAATTTGCAAAAAGCTCGCATATGCGAGCTTTTCCTTCTCTTCCACAAACGGTAATCACAGCAAGATACATATGACGCCGCCTCTCCCCTCATTCACAATTCGTCCCAAAGTCTTGCGGAGTTTCTGTTCGGCGTCGGTGGGGATGACGCGGAGCTTATTGGATATCCCGTCGGCGACCATATCGCTGAGGGTCCTGCCGAAGATATTGGTGTTCCATATGGCTTGCTTGTCGCTTTCGAAATCGGCGAGCATACTGTCGACGAGGTCTTTGCTCTGCTGTTCGCTTCCGACCAACGGGCTGACTTCGGTCTGCACGTCCACTTTCATAATGTGAAGCGACGGAGCGTGGGCTTTGAGCTTGACGCCATACTGTTGCCCCTGTCTGAGAATCTCGGGTTCTTCGAGTTCCATCTCGTCCATAGTGGGCAACACGACGCCGTAGCCGAAGGCGTCGACCTGTTCCATCGCAGACCTGATCTTGTCTATCTTGTCCCTGTCCTTCGTAAGCTTTTTGAGGCAGGAAAGCAGATCGAAGCTGTCGGACATCTCGACTCCGCACTCCTCGCTTGCCACTTTGAAGAAAACGTCCTCTTTCGGCGAGAGGGCGACCTGAACCGTCCCCGTCCCCGCGTCGAGTTTGATAGACGACGGTTCCTGCCAATAAGAGGAGCCTTCAAACAGAGCGTCGATATGCTCATAGTCGCGCATTTTCGTGATCTTTTCGGACGCGGCGCGCACCCTTTCGAGAAGCTCTTTCACGACGTCGTTATCAAGCGGAAGCGCCTGCACCCAACGCGGCAGATCGAAATTGACAACGGTGACGGCAAATTCCAACAAGATCGTCTCCAGGATCTCGGTAATGTCGTCCTCGTTGAGTTTGGCTACATTTTTGAGCAGGACGGGAGCGTCGTACTTCCTCTCAAGATCGGCTTTGAGTGCGACGGCGCTTTCGCTGTCGGGATCAAGCACGTTGAGGATGATCGCAAACGGCTTTCCGCATTCCTTGAGTTCGTCTATGGCGCGCTGTTCGGCTTCGACATACCTATCGCGAGAAATATTGGTGAAACTGCCGTCGGTGGTGACCGCGAGCGCGATCGTGCTGTGTTCCTTGATGACCTTCTGAGTGCCTATCTCCGCCGCCTTTGAAAACGGGATCTGCTCCTCGGACCACGGAGTCGTGACCATACGCTCTTTCCCATCCTCTTCGGCGCCCAGCGCTCCGTCGACGAGATATCCGACGCAATCTATGAGACGCATATTCACCGTCATATTGTCTCCGACGGGGACATTGACCGCCTCGTTGGGTACAAATCGCGGCTGAGTGGTCATAATGGTCTTGCCGTCGGCGGATTGAGGCATTTCATCTATGGCGCGCGTGCGCTCGTCGGGATTTTCTATGCCGTCCACAATGAGCTGCTGCATCACCTGTTTTATGAGGGTGGATTTGCCCGTGCGCACCGGACCCACAACTCCCACATAGATGTCGCCCCCTGTGCGAGAGGCAATATCGCGATAAAGATCGAATTTATCCATAAACTCCTCCAATACTGTTTGCTAAAATGTATGCCGCAAAAAGAGATGTTATGCCCCGCCGCGCAAACAATTCTGAAGGAAAATTTTGCTCTCTTCTCATCGATGAAAAGAGCGGCGCGTCAAAACGAAATGCAAAAATATATTAAATCAAAAGATATGATCGAAAAAGAAAAAGCCGTCCGTGAGGGCCGGCTCAAAATTTCTTTGCCACGTTATGGCGACAATCACTCCGCAGTTTTTGCGAAAGCCAATCTTATCGACGCGATAAGCACATCCATAGCGTGATCCAGCTCCTCGAGGGAGGGGATGCTCGGCGCAATGCGGATGTTGGAATCATACGGATCTTTGCCGTAGGGATATGTCGCGCCGACCTTGGTGAATTTCACGCCCGCGTCTTTTGCCAGCTCGCCCACGCGCGTCGCGACGCCCTTCACGTCGAGGGAGATGAAATACCCTCCCAAAGGCTTTGACCACTTGACGTCTGCGTTTTCTCTGCCAAACGCGCTTTCAAGGCTCCTGTCCACAAGCTCGAACTTGGGAGCAAGCACAGCCGCATGCTCGCGCATAATGGCTTTGATGTTGTCCACATCCTTCAAAAACGCGACGTGCATCACCTGATTGACCTTGTTCGGATTGATAAGCTCGAACTGCAAATGCGACAGAAAATCGTTCAAATTATCCTCGCTTGCGGCGAGCGCGGCGATCCCGCTGCCCGCAAAAGTGATCTTTGACGTGGACGTCAACTCATAAAAAATGTTTTCGTTCCCGTTTCTCTTTGCGGCGTCAAAGATGTTCGCCAACTTGTGATCCTCTCCCGTGAGAGAGTGTATGATGTATGCGTTGTCCCAGAATATTCTGAAATCCTTCGCCGCGGGTCTGAGAGAGGCAAAGCGCTCCACAACGGAGTCCGAAAACACGATCCCCGTGGGATTCGAATATTTCGGCACGCACCATACGCCTTTTATTGACGCGTCCTCGCGCGCGCGCCTTTCGATGATATCCATATCGGGACCGTCCGCAAGCATA
>CANQZE010000008.1 GCA_947628255.1 uncultured Clostridia bacterium
AAGGGGATCCTTCGACAGGCTCAGGATGACAATGTTATTACACGGGGATTCTTCGACTACGCTCAGAATGACAGGAAAATATATGCTTTTACAATCCCCTCAGGCACCTAAAGGTGCCAGCTCCCCTTACTAAAGGGAGCCTTGACTCAGACGCGGCAAAGTCCGTGTATAAGAAAGCTCGGACAAAGTAAAGTCCGTGAACAAGCACACTCGGACTAGGTTGACGTTAAATCCTCGGACACGGCTGACGTAAAGCATAAGAAAGCTCGGACACGGGGATTCTTCGACTACGCTCGGAATGACAGCGAGGATGGCGTTTGTCCGAGCGTTATTTTACGGCGTCGAGCGCCGAGTACGGCGACAAATAATCGGCAAGAATACTCTTTATCTGCGCGATTTTTTGGCGGAGAACGTCGCGATCCTGCGGAAATTTTGCTCTTTATAATGAAAAGGGTATACATATTTATATTCTTTGCTTGCTTTTGGGCGGGGAATGGGCTATACTTGAGCCATGACAAACACTTTCGCTTACAACTGTGAAAAACTATTCAAAAAGTATGGGGACGACAAAGAGATCGCGCTCATAATGAAGGACATCGGAAACGCAAAACAGGGCGTTATGACTTTTTCGAAGGAAGTGAAAAAGTATATGCTCAAGTTCATTCACGACCGCTATGACAACAACGAAGAGGTCAACGCGCTCATCGACATTTTGCGCAAGTGGAGCAAATACGAGTCTTTCAGTTATCTTGAAATTTTCCAGTTGCAGGACGAATGCTATTTTTGGTATGATTTTTTGCACGCATACGGCGCTTGGAAGATCATCGGGAAGCAATGCGGGTTCAGGGATACGGACGAGGCGTTGGAAATTCTGGTGAGGCTTGTCAAACTTGACGACAGCGTGTTTCAAGCGTATCCCGTGCTGTTCAAATAGAGGAGTATGGCAAACGAGGGTGTTCACGACGGTCATCGTCAACGGATGAGAGACAGGATCGAGAAGCAAGGCGTCGAGTCGCTTCAACCTCACGAAGCGCTTGAGTACTTGCTCTATTCTTTTGTCCCGCGGCGAGACACAAACGCCATCGCGCACGCGCTCATCAACAAGTTCGGCTCGCTTTCGGGCGTGTTGGGCGCGGACGCCAAGCAACTTTCGGAGGTCACAGGCGTGACGGAGGCCGCGGCGTTGTTTTTGAGTTCGCTCCCCGCTCTGTTCAGAATGTATCTCGAGGACAGAACGTCGCACAAAATGGCGTTGAAGGGCAGGGGCGCAACAAGGACGTATCTCGGCAACAAGCTCTTCGGAGTTGAGGATGAGGAGCTGTTTATCGCGGCGCTCAACGTACACGAGGAGATGGTGAGTTGCGATCGTCTTGCCTGCGGGACGGGAGATTCCGTGTCCGTCACGGTGCGGCGCATTGTGGATTACGCCCTCAAAAACAGGGCAAGCGGAATTTTGCTCGCGCACAACCATCCGAGCGGGAAGGTGCGCCCGTCGCAAGCCGATGTGGAACTCACCTATGTTATCCTCGAAACGCTCGCCAACGTGGACGTAGCGTTGCTCGACCACTACATCTTTTGCGGGACGGAATATTACTCCTTCGAGGAGGACGGCAAGCTCGGCAAAATGAGAAAAACAAAAACAACTTTCAAGGACGGCATAATGTATTATGAATGAGATCGTGAGGACAAGATTTGCTCCGTCTCCGACGGGATTTATGCACATAGGCAACCTGCGCACGGGGCTTTATGCGTATCTTTTTGCGAGAAAACACGGCGGTAAGTTCATTTTGCGCATTGAGGACACGGATCAGGAGCGCAAGGTGGAAGGCGCCGTTGAGATGGTCTATCGCACGCTCGCAACCGCGGGCATAACCTACGACGAAGGTCCCGACAAGGACGGCGGCTACGGCCCTTACGTGCAGACGGAGAGGATGGGCATATACAAACAATACGCCGAAGAGCTTGTCAAGAGGGGCGGCGCGTATTATTGCTTCTGCGACAAGGAGAGGTTGGAGTCCCTCAAGGACGAAAACGGCGTGCATACCTACGACAAGCATTGCAGATATCTGAGCGAGGAAGAGGTGAACAGGCGCCTCGCCGCCGGAGAGCCGTACGTGATAAGGCAAAAGGTGCCGGAAGGCGTCGTGAGCGAGTATGAGGATATGGTTTTCGGCAAGATCAGCGTGGACAGCGCGGACATCGAGGACGGCGTCTTGCTCAAATCGGACGGGCTTCCCACCTACAACTTCGCAAATGTCGTCGACGACCATCTTATGGGCATAACGCACGTCATCCGCGGCACGGAATATTTGAGTTCCACGCCAAAATACAATTTGATCTACGACGCGTTCGGCTGGGAGAGACCGAAATATATGCACCTGCCTCCCATTATGAAGGACGCGACAAGAAAACTTTCCAAGCGCTTTGGCGACGCCAACTTTGAGGATTTCATCTCCAAGGGCTATCTGCCCGAGGCGATCGTCAACTATATCGCTCTGCTCGGCTGGTGTCCGAAGGACAATCGAGAGAAGATGACGATGGAGGAGATGATAGAGGCGTTCGACACGGACGGCGTCTCCAAAAGCGCATCCATCTTCGACGAACAAAAGATGCGCTGGCTCAACGGCGAGTATCTCAAAGCGATGTCGCCCGAGGAGTTTTACAAGGTCGCGGAGCCGTTTATAGACAGAGCGATCGGGGACGCGCCGTGGGACAAACGCGAACTTGCCTCTCTTATGCAAACGAGAGTGGACGTTCTGTCCGACATCTCCGAGAAGCTCGCTTTTTTGAACGAGTTTGGCGAATACGACCTCAATATGTTTGTGCATCAAAAGATGAAAGTGGACTTTAACGTTGCAAAAAGGGCGGTTAAAGTGGCGATCGACGCGCTTGAGGCGCTTGAGGATTGGTCGGACGACGGCATAAAAGCGTGCGTTTGCGCGGCGGCGGAGGCGGCGCAAATGAAATCGGGACAGGTGATGTTCTCGATGCGCGTTGCGCTCACGGGCGCGCCCGTAACGCCGGGCGGCGCGATAGAGATGGCAAAGACGCTTGGCAAGGGCGAGAGCCTTCGCCGTATGAGATATTCGCTGGAGCGGTTGGAAAGAATATGATTTCTTCCCGAAACGCGACGAGAAAGAGGAAAGGGAAATGACGCGTAAAAAAGGCTTGATATCGATGTGCGCGGCGCTTGCGCTTGTGATGTTGCTCCTGCTCGGAGCGGGCTTTTGCGCGGTCGAAGAGGGCGACGGCGGCTTTGCCTATGTCGCCGGCACCTACGGCGGAAAGGACGCGACGGAGTTTTGGTATTATCAGGACGACGCGCTCGGTCTGTACAAGGCGAAAGAGGTCGTCGACGGGTGGAAGGACGCCCTTCGGGGAAGCGATCCCGTCGTCATCGCCGTCGTGGACACGGGATTGACGGTCTCGCACACGCTTTTTGACGACGTCTTGCTGAGAAACGCGGACGGAAAAGTCTTGGGAGACAACAGCACTGTCGAGGACGACGGCGGAGACGTCGACATCAGCGATACGTCTGACGGCAGGCACGGCAACGCGGTGGCGGGCATAATCGCTATGCTCATCCGCGAGATGGGGCTTGAGGATTTCATCAAGATATATCCGATCAAGAGCAGCGTGAAAAAGACGCAAAACGGCAAGACGGAGGAAAGATTTTCCATCGCCAACGTCACGGAAGCGCTCAAGCGCGCAAGCGGCAAGGCAAAAGCGGACGTCATCAACCTTTCTCTCGGCATCCCCTATGAAAACACCGAGGAGTGGGCAAACGACGCGCAACTTGCCTACGCAGTGGAGCAGGCCCTGAACACAAGTTTTATTGTGGCGGCGGCGGGCAACCACTCGGAAAAAGCGAACGCGCAAAGAGAGGACGGCGCGTTTTATCCCGCGGCGCTGGACGGAGTTTTTTCCGTGATGGGCTACGGTGAGGACCTTGGATTGCACGACACATCCAATTACGGCGCGCTGTATGACATCGCCGCTCCCGCGGAGGACATCTACACCGCGACGGACGTCTATGGGACAAGCGGCTACGGCTTTAGCAGCGGGACGAGTATGGCGACGCCCTTCGTCTCGTTTGCGGCGGCTCTGCTCAAGCTCCGCTACAGGGCGGAAGGACAAGAGGATCCCTCTCCGCAGATGATCGCACGCCTGCTCAGAAGTTTTGATTTCGAATCCTTCATCCACGACGGCTCCAACATCCGCCGTCTGAATCTGTACACGGAAGTCAGCCAACCTCTCGACGAAATCGAGCTGAACTACGTCTCGCCCACGGGAGTCAAGATCACGCACGACGGAAAGCTCGGCGAGGGAGAGTATGCAAATGCGATATATTATCTCGATCCGAGATCGGTCCCCTCGCTGAATTTTGTCGCGAGCCTCTCTCCATACGGAATGACCGACCCTGATCTGGACGAGGACATAGAGTGGGTGCTTCGCCGAAACGGAGAGGAAAAAAAGATCCTCGGCACGGGTCCGACGCTCTCGTACACGCCCGACGTTTTCGGCGATACGGAGATCGTGGCGAGGCTGAGTTTCAACCACAATATCGAGGGAGTGCAGGCTCTGCACGTGGAATATCTGAAATTTGTCGCGGGCGACGCGCGCGTGACGTACGCGGAGTATGCGGATACGCCGCCGAGAGAAGCGCCGACGTCCGGCGTGCTTTACACGCAATCGGTCACGGTGTTCTCCTTCACGGGCGCGAAATATATGGACCCCGACGTGGAGATCAAGTGGTATGTGGACAGGGAATACGTCGCTTCGGGCGCCACTTTCAGCTATAAACCCAAGAGGACGGGCGAGCATATCATCAGTATGCAATTTGGCGACAATCCGCCGACGTACACTCCGGGAGTGGCTTTCACCGCGACCGTCAAGCCGTTCATTTTGCGCCCGCTCGATATGAGTATGGCGATATTGGGCGGAGTCATACTGATCGCGAGCGGCATAACCGTAGCGGCGATAATCTCGAAGCGCAAGCGCGCCGCCTCGCAACCCGCGGCACAAGACGAGGCGAGCGCCGACGGATCCGAGCGGAAAAAGCCCCGCAAGCAGAAAAAGGAAAAGCCCGACAAAAACGTCAAGATCGCAAAGAGATGACGTGGATTTCCCGAAGTGAAAAAAGAAGCGCGCTTTTCAAAAACACATTTTGAAGAGCGCTTTTTGATGTCTTAAACTTGCGATTTTGAAAAAACCGCTCAAAAAACGAGGTCAATTTTGCCGTGTGGGCGCGGCGAGCGGCAGACCTTTGGGACGGTAGCCCTTGACAAGACTCGACGGCAGATAGCGCTTGAACATCAAGATGTGATAGGGGACGGAGATCGCAAACGTGAGCGCGTCGGATATCGCCTGCGTCGCCAATATGCCCGTCAAGCCGAGATAGGAAGGGATCGCGATTATGAGCGGGATGAAAAATATCCCCTGCCTGCACGAGGCGAGGAATGTCGCGGGCGCGACGAAGCCGAGGCATTGATACAATTGATTGACAAATGTTGAATAGCCGAGCAGGGGAAGGACAAGGCTCAAAAAGCGCAACATTCTGCCGCCTATTGCGATGACTTCCGCGTCGCCCGCTCGGAATATGCCCATTATCTGCCCGGACAGGCAATAGAGGATGACGGCGGCGACGGTCCCGTACGCAGTGCCGATGATCACGGCGCAATTGAACGCTTCGCGCACGCGGTCGTAAAGTCTCGCGCCGTAGTTGTAGCCCGCGACGGGTTGAAAGCCCTGTCCCACGCCGATGAGCATACTTCTGAGAAGGATGTAGATCTTGTTTGCGATGCTCACTGCGGACATCGCGACGTCGCCGAAGGGGCGCACCGCTCTGTTGAGCAGGGTGGTCGCGACGCTCCCGAGGCTTTGGCGGAAAACGGTGGGCAATCCGACGCAGAAAATTTTGAAATAGTCGCGCGGATGGCGGCTTGTTTTGAAGATGTTGACGCGCACGATCGAGCGCTTGAACACAAAAAACGACAGCAAAATGAAGAAGGACAGCGCCTGACTGATCATCGTCGCGAGAGCGGCGCCCGAGACTCCCATATTCAGCCCGAAGATAAACGCCGCGTCCAGCGCGATATTGACGATCCCGCCGCTGCACAGTCCTATCATCGAGTACATCGCTTTGCCTTCCGCGCGCAGAATGTTGTTCAGCACAAACGACGAGCAAAACAGCGGCGCGCCGATCAGCACCCAAAACCCGTAATCGCAGGCGAAGGGCAGCGCGGTCTCGGTGGAGCCGAACAGGCGCATTATCGCGGGCAGGCACGCAAGCCCCGGCAACATCAGACATCCCATAAGAAACGCGGCGACAAAGCCCGACGTGCCGTAAAGATTCGCCTCGTCGGGTTTTTTCTCGCCGAGCTTGCGGGAGATGAGGCTTTGAGATCCCATTCCGAAGCCGTATCCTAGCGCTTGAATGATGGATTGTATCGCAAAAGCAACGCCCACCGCGCTTGTCGCCGCATTGCCGAGAGAGGATACGAAAAACGTGTCCGCGATGTTGTAGACGGACGTGATGAGCATTGAAAAAGTCGTGGGTACGGACAGGCGCAAAACCAACCTCAACACAGGCGTTTTGGTCATTCGATCAAATTCCGCTTTTTCCTTTTGGGCGACGGTCAGGTCGGACGCGGCGACGCTCATTTTTGCGATATGCCTCCGAAATATGCGCGAGGTTTTGTTTGCTCCGCCAACGCCGAGGCGAGCTGACAAAGCGCAAATTTTCACCACACCAATTATATTGATATCCCAATCGCAACGCAAACGTTTTTGACATCAAATCGAGAAATTTTGCCGCTTCCGTTTGATTTTTGCGCGATTTGGCAATATTTGCGGTATGAGAGAAATCGGGCAGGATCTTCAGACGGCAAAAGAGCGCGTGGCGGGACTTATCGGCGTCCCCGTCCTCATCAAGATCAACTCCGGACGCGGCAAAAGCGAGCTGCGCCGAGGCGAAGTCGTGGCGACATTCCCCGCCGTATTCACCGTCGCGCTGGACACGGGCGAGCAAAAGACTTTTTCGTATGCGGATGTGCATACCCGCGCTTGCATTTTGCTCAGGGCTTAACACTTTCGCGAAGCAAAAGCGTTCTCAAGCACGCCGCAAAATGCAAGCGGGAGAGATAAAATTTTCAATCCCCGTATTTGAGGGACTATTTTTTATTTGCTTGATTCATTCCAAAACTATTTGATTTTTACCCCACAAAAAAATAAAAATTTTTTTGAAAAGGGGTGGATTTTTAGCACTTTTTTAGCACTTCGTTTTTTATAATGGTTTTAACCTAGTATAAGGAGAAGTTTATGAAGCGGAAAATTTTTCTGATCACGGTAGTTGTTCTGCTTGCGGCGCTCCTCGTCGCAGGGCTTGTCGCCTGCGGAGGAGATCGCACAAACAATTACGATGATTCGCAAGAGGAACACCAACATGAAATGGAATATTTCGATTATGTTCCGGCGGATTGCGCAAATCCCGGAAACATCGCATATTTCCATTGCTCGTCGTGCGGCAAGTATTTCGACGAGGATGAAAATGAGATAGACGAGTCCGCGATCGTGTTGCCCGCGACAGGGGAGCATGTGCCGAGCGAATGGATCGAAGACCGTCCGGCTTCGTGTACGCAAAAGGCGAAGCATCACAGAGATTGTGAGAACTGTTCCCAGAAGATCGAAGAGGAAGAGTATGGCGATCTGGAGGATCACGTCGAGAGTTCTGTGATCGTCGACGAAGAAGCCACCTGCACGGAGGACGGCAAGGGTCATACGGAATGCGTCAATTGCCACACTCCGATGAGGGAGGACATCCCGATCTCCAAGCTGTCGCACGATATGACGCCGTATGGCGAAAATTCCGCCACCTGCACGGAGGACGGCAACCATCAATATTATCATTGCGAGAATTGCCAAAAGAATTTCAGCGACTACGACGGCGAATATGAGATGTCTCAAGAGGATATTGTCATCGAGGCGCTCGGACACAAGTTTGACAACGACGGCAAGTATCACACATCAGACGAGAAGCATTGGCACTATTGCACGCGTTGCTATGAGAACGTGGACGAGGAGGCACACACGGGAGAAGAATCCTGCACGGTGTGCAATTGGGTCAACAATCCTTTCAAAGTCTCCAAATATTGGGAAAACGGCGAGCAAGTGTGCAAATTGACAGAATATACGGGTAGTGACGCAAATGTCAATGTTCCCGCGCAAGTCGACGGAATCCCGCTTGTGGCGATAGGCGAAAACGTTTTTGCCGATCGTTTGGAGATCAAGAGCGTCACATTGCCCACGGGCGTCGTGAGAATAGAGAATGGCGCATTCCAAAACAGCGGCATCACTTCAATCGTTTTGCCCGAAGGATTGAAACAGATCGGAGACCGTGCTCTTTTGAATTGCATAGGTCTTACAGAGATCACCATTCCCGAGAGTTTGGAAAGCCTTGGCAATGCTTTCATCTCCGATTGGAGCTCGGAAAAGCCGTTTGCGCTCAAAACCATCAATTGGAACGCGATAGATTGCTACTGTAACATCAGTTTCGGGGTGCTTTCGCACAGCGGCGATCTGATGCCGCAACTCACCGACATCAACATCGGCGCAAACGTGAATAAGATGCCGAAAGTTTTCAACGAAACTCCCTCGCAAACGATTAAGATCAATGTCCCCACCTTCAAAGATTGGTGCGAGATAGATTTTGACTGGGGAACTTACAATTGTTTGATCAATTGCAACGGCACGCTTTATGCGAACGGCGAAGAAGTCGACCTTGAAAATCTTGACATTCCCGAAGGCGTAACAAAGATCGGAGATTACGCTTTCTATGCGCAAGACGTGCAGACCGTCACGCTTCCCGCGTCGTTGACGAGCATAGGGATATACTCTTTTGATGAAAACGAAAATCTGCAAAGCGTCACATTCAACGGCACGCTCAAACAGTGGTGCGAAATATCGTTCAACTCAAATCCGCTCACGGAAAACGAAGATATGATTTTGACGATAGACGGCAAGGAGATCGAAGGCGGCGAGTTGGTCGTCCCCGACGGCACCGTACGGATTGGCGCGTACGCGTTCTACAACAGGAATATCACCAAACTCACGATCCCCGCTTCGGTGACGGAAATCGGGACCGGGGCATTCCAATACAACCATATAAATGAAGTTCACTTCGGCGGAGACCTCAAACAGTGGTGCGAGATGGATTGCGATTATGACAGCTCGCCGCTCAAAAGAAGCGACGCAAAAAGCAACATATCGCTGTATGCAAAGGTGAACGGAGAGGAGACTGAGATCGCGGGAGAATTTACTCTTCCCGCAGGCACGACCACGATACACGGCGGCGCGTTTTACGGATTGCGCAGTCTGACCAAGCTCAATTTGAATAGGGACGGCGCATTGACAAACATAGGAAGAGAAGCGTTTTACGCGACGGGTCTGACTTCCGTTGACATTCCGGACAGCGTTGAACAGGCGGGCTTCGAAGCGTTCTACGGGTGCGAGGATCTCGAGACGGTAAGCCTCGGCAGTTCTATCAAGGGGATCGGATCCGTGTTTGATGAATGCAACAAGCTCAAATACATCGAAGTTTCCGAGGCCAACGAAACCTATAGCAGTCAGTCGGGCGTGCTTTATGTGTATGCTCAAAGGAACAACGAATACAATTGGGAGATAGCGTATGTTCCCGCTCTGGTTGAGGGCGAAATCGTCATCAAAGAGGGCGTCACAAATATTTATAACGAATTCCAAAACAAAACGAGGATCACGTCCGTTGTTCTTCCTTCCTCGTTGCAAACCGTCCAATATTTGAGCTATGCAACGATCAAAAATTTGGAGAGGGGAATTTCGTTCTACGGTTGCTCGTCGCTCACATCCTTCAGAATGGCGGGAGATGAAGAAAAGAACGAATATTTCACCACATACAAGGGCGTGCTTTACAACAATGACGGCGACAGCACTTACAGCCTCTGCGCCATTCCTATGGCCATCGAAACGGTGGAACTTATCACGGGATGCAACACAATCGACCGACACGACTTTGCCGAGTGGGAACCCAATCAATTCGGGACAATGATGAATGTGATCAATACTTTTGACAACCTCACGACAGTCATACTGCCTGAAATGATATCCTCCGTCGATGAATACACCTTCTCCAGCTGTGACGCTCTTGAACAGATCTTGATCGGCATGAACAACAGCGTCGGCTCAAATCCGTATTTCAAGTCTTTCGACGGCATTTTGTACACAAATTTGAGCGATGTAAACGCTTCGCCGCAATGGGATCTTTGGTCGATTCCGCAAAATCTGAAGGGAGACGTGACCATCCTCGAAGGCGTCACAAAGCTCAATGAGGACAGCGACTTTGTGAATGAAGGCACAAGTCGCAGACAGTTCAAGGGACGCACAAATGTGACTTCCATCACGTTGCCGCAAAGTTTGACAGATATCCCGGACGAAGATCCCTTCGACGGTTGCTTGTCGCTCAAATCCATTGCCTTCGCGAACGGCGAAAACGAAAAATATCTGACGTATGAAGGCATCCTCTACAAAAAGGATGGCGACAGCCTCGAAATAATGGTCGTCCCCGAAGGTATCGAGACGGTGATCATCCACGAAAAAATCACGAGGCTTGACAGCGTGAGAATAAGTCACGACTTCCAGAATCATCTGAAGCTCAAGACGGTCACGTTGCACGAGGGCATTGTGGAAATCAACAAAGAAGAGTTTGCCGGCTGCACGGCGCTGGAGCAATTCACTATGAGCGGCGCAGGAGAAAACGCGTTCTTCAAGACGGAAGGCGGCATTTTGTTCAAGAAGGACGGCGACAATTTGGAATATTACATCGTTCCGCAAAATCTCCAGGGAGAACTCGTCGTCAAATACGGCGACGCGATAGCGGCAAATACGTTTAAGGGTACGGGCATTACGTCCGTCATCATACCCGACAACGTAACAGAAATCGGCGAGAGCGCTTTTGAAGGTTGTTCGCAACTTGAGACGGTCACAATTGGCACGGGCGTTAAGACGATCGGGAAATTGGCTTTCAAAGATTGCTCGTCGCTCACAACAGTATATTGGAACGCGATCAATTGCACCGGCACGACCGTCAACTCTACGTACATCGACGAAGAGTATGTTACTCAAGGCATATTCTACGGTTGCGATCAACTTTCCGAGATCAGATTTGCGGCCGATGTGCAATCTATCCCGAATTACGCTTTCTACGGCGTCAAAGGGCTGACCGAACTCACGATCAACGTTCCATCCATCGGAATGTATGCGTTTGCAAATTGTGACATCGCGACGCTCACCATCGACAAGGACGTGCAGTCAATAGACGTTAATGCTTTTGCGGACAATCAGCGCTTGGCGACAGTCGATTTCAAACCCGTAGATTTTAAGGGGACCGCGAACATTTTCGCAAATTGTCCTTTGGGAAACGTCACATTTGACGCGTCAATTACGACTTTGCCGGCAATATTCTGCGGAAGCCCGTTGACAGAGTACACCGTTCCCGATCAATTCCAAACGATAGCGGCATATGCATTTGCAGGATGCGACAGCTTGCAGACAATCAATTTTGGCAACGTGACGATAATCGGAGCAAACGCATTTGCAGAATGCAACAACTTGATCACCGTCAATTTCGGAGGCGTTCAGGAAATAGGACGAAATGCATTTTACGGATGCGAGAACTTGCAAACGCTCATTTTCGGTAGCGTTACGACAATAGGCGAAAGCGCGTTTTACAATTGCAACAGTTTGCAAACTCTCGACACCGGCAACGTTACGACTATCAGTGGAGCCGCGTTTAGGGAATGCGCGCAACTTACGACAGTCACCATCGGCAAAAGCGTGGAAAGCATTACGTATAATAGCGCCCCGGCATTCTATGGTTGTGAGTCGCTTACCACCGTATATTGGAATGCAATAGCGGCTACTGTGGGGGTCTTGTCCAACAATCCCTACGGCCCATTCCAAGGTTGCGACAATTTGTCGGCGATCATATTCGGCGAAGACGTGCAAAGTCTCCCGACTTATGCGCTCAATGGGCTGATGGGGCTGAAAACGCTTGAGATCAACGTTCCTGTGATCGGGGCGTACGCTTTCAAACAGTGCGCGCTTGAAACCGTCACAATCGGCGAAGACGTGCAAGAGATCGATATAAATGCATTTGCAGAATGTAACAATTTGACCACCGTATATTGGAACGCGATCAATTGCACAAAAGCGGGCGAAGGCGGGTATACGTCGACGCCGGGTAGAGAGGCATTGTATTACAGAACGGTATTTTATCAGTGTCAACAACTTTCCACGTTCGAATTCGGCGATAAGGTCGAGAATATACCCGCATACTTGTTGGCAGGCTACCAGAAGGCGGATCCCGCTATGGGCGAAATCGGAGAGATCACGATCCCCGAGAGCGTGAAGAGCATAGGAGATCAAGCCTTCAAGCAAAGCACCATCACCAAATTCAATTTCAACGCCATCAATTGCGCAGACGGCAGAGAAATTCTGATCAACAGCAGTCGCTTGACATCTATCACGATCGGCGACAAGGTCACAAGAATCCCCGCCGGATTGTTCCAAAATATAACATATCAAGGGACAATCGTCATCCCCGAAAGCGTAACAGAGATCGGCGCGAAAGCGTTTGACAGCGTGACGAATTACGACATCGTGCTTGGAACGAGCGTCAAAACGCTGGGAGAAGATTGGTTCAGCAGGAGTTCAAGCGGCGAATACACGGGCGGAAAAATCTATTATCTCGGCGAGGAGACCGATCTCGACGGTATCACGTTTGAAAAAGAAGCGAACAAATCCACGACGCTTCAAAATTGCTATTTCTTCAGCGCGGAATCCAATACCGATGGCAAGCATTGGCATTGGCAAAACGACGATCCCGAGACGGGCATACCCGAGATTTGGGAGTGAAGTTGAGTTTTGCGTGATATGTCTCAAAACCTCTGCGCGACGCCGAAAATTCGGCGTCGCGCTGTATTTTTCCGCGTTTGAAAAAATAAAAAATTTTTTTGAAAGCGTGCGGGTTTTTAGCACTTTTTTAGCACTTCGTTTTTTATAATGGTTTTAACTTAGTATAAGGAGAAGTTTATGAAGCGGAAAATTTTTCTGATCACGGCAGTTGTTCTGCTTGCGGCGCTTCTTGTCACGGGGCTTGTCGCCTGCGGAGGCAAGAGGACGTCGCACGAGCATCGCTATGACACGAACGTTTGGCGCTCTGACGGCACCTATCATTGGCATATATGCGTGATGACGGACGGCTTCGAGTGCGACGAGCCGATCATCGACAAGGAAAAGTGCGTCGACGCCAACGATGACGGACGTTGCGATGTTTGCCAACATCAAATTATGGTACACGAGTTGACCCTCGTCTCCGCGAAGGCGTCCACCTGCACCGAGCCGGGCAACGTCGAGTACTACACTTGCAGTCATTGCGACAAGTGGTTCTATGACGATCAAGGCGCGACCGAGGTGTATTCGAAAGGTTGGGACTCCTACAATCACGGCGGCGTGTATCTTCCCACGCACACCTTCGAGAACGGCGTATGCACCGTTTGCCACATCCCCGAACCCAAAGACGAGGGCGTATACTACAAAGTCGAGGAAGGGGAGGACGGCAAAAACTATGCGGTTGTGCAATCCATCGACATCTATCAAGAGGGCGCGGCGGATTTCGTGTTGGCAAGCGACTTTCTCGGCTTCCCCGTCACCACGATCAAGAAGACTGTGGCAATGAACAAAAGCGTACGCAGCATTGTGATCTCCGACAGCGTTGTTACGATCGAGGAAAGCGCGTTTTCGGATTGTCAGGACCTCGAGAGCGTCACGCTCGGAAGCGGAGTGCAGACGATCGGGATAAGCGCTTTTTCAGGCTGTAGCGCGCTTGACGACGTGACTTTTGGGGACGCGATCGAAGATATCGGATCTCAAGCGTTCAAAGATTGCGCTATAACGCAGCTCACGCTTCCCGGGAGCGTAAAGACGATAGGAAACGAGGCGTTCAAATCCTCGCACTTGCAGAAAGTGACATTCTCAGAAGGCATAAAAGATATCCCCGCCTATGCGTTCAGCGAGTGCGAAAGCCTCACGGAAGTGGAGTTTTCCGACACCGTCACATCCATCGGGAATTCCGCTTTCGAAGGGTGCGGGATCGTTTCGCTCAAGATCCCTGCCGGCGTCAAGAAGATCTACGAAGCGGCGTTCAGCAATTGCGACGAGCTTCAAAGCGTGACTTTGGAAGAAGGCGTCGAGGAGCTGAGCGCGGTCGGGGAAAATGCTTTGAACTGGGGTTCGTTTGACGAGTGCGACAATCTGACAAGCGTCAATTTCCCGAGTTCGCTGACATATATCGGAGCGGGAACTTTCCACAATACTCAATTGAGCGAGGCGGATCTTCACAATTGCACCGCGCTGACCTTTATCGGAGAGGAAGCCTTTGCCCGCACGCAGATAGAGGAAATTTTCATCCCGAACAGCGTTAAGACAATGGCGAGAGCCTTCGAGGAAAATACGAAGCTCACGACGGTCACGCTCGGAACGGGACTCGAGGACGGATACGCGGCGTTCAGATATTGCCACGAGATCTCCGACGTCACGCTGCCCGAAGGGCTGAAAGTCATCAGCGGCCAGATGTTCTACGCAATCGACGAGACGCTAAGCAAACTGACGAGCGTCGTGATCCCTTCGACAGTCACTTTCATCGGGGACGAAGCGTTTGCGGGTGCCGCGATCTCCGAGATCACCATCCCCGCGACGGTGAAAAATCTCGGAATAGGCGGAAGGATCTTCCTCGGTTGTAAAAACCTGACGACGTTGAATTGGAACGCCACCTGCGACTACGAGCAAAACGACGATTATTACGACCAACCTGCCCTCTTTGAAGAACAAGAGGACGACGCTCCCGAAATGACGATCACGATCGGAGCGGGCGTGACAAAGATATGCCCCTATCTGTTTGCGAATGCGACAATAAGGGAGATCGCCATCCCGCAAAGCGTCACGGAGATAGGCGAATATGCTTTTGAAAGATGCAAGAATCTCGAGGCGATCGACATCCCCGCAGAAGTCAAGACCATCGGCGAGTATGCCTTCTACGACTGCAAAAAACTGGAGTCCGTCACCTTGCACGAAGGGCTTGAAAAGCTTGGCGATTACGCTTTGTGCGGCATATTTGCAAATATAACCGTCCCGACGACCCTGAAGGAGATCGGCGAGTATGGCGTCTATCAATCCGAGATCTGCAATGACGGACTCACGGTGACCTGGAACGCCAAGGATTGCAAACGTGTGAAAACTTCTCAAGAGGAGGACGAACCCGACCGCGCGCCGCGCCCCGTTTTGGAGTCCCGTAGCTCCGGAGTAACGCTGATTTTCGGAGAAGAGGTGGAGTCCTTCGGCGACTTGCTCTTTGCGGGAATGTACTTCCAACGTAGTGGCGATTATTCCGATTGCGACGTGGAATTGCCCGCCGTCGTATCCATCGGCAAGGAAGCCTTCAAACAAACGAACGCGACAAAGTTTACGTTTGCGGCGCCCGCCGCCGTTCCCGCCGCGGAGGAGCCTGTCCGTTGCGCGATAGGGGAGAGAGCATTTGAGGGCAATAAAAATTTGAAGGAGATCTCATTTGGCAGATCCGTATCGCTTGGCGCGCATACGTTTGACGATTGCTCGGCGTTGACGGCAGTCAATTTGTGCGGAGACGACAGCGAGATCGCCGCAGGCGTTTTCGAAGGTTGCGAGAAACTGGAAAACGTTCGATTCAAAGGAAGAAGAGGCAAGATCGCCGCTCACGCCTTCGAGGGCAACGAGCAATTGAAATCTGCCGGCGCCGCCTACGATAGCGCCAACAACAGCGGCTCCGTCGTCGAGATTGGCGAATATGCTTTCAAAGATTGCACCTCGCTGACAAGCGTGGGCATTGGAGAAGACGGATGCAAAGCGGGCGCGCACGCTTTTGAGAACTGCACAAAATTCGCATATCTGTATATCAAATTCTTCACCACGATAGGCGAGTATGCTTTTGCGGGTTGCACAAGTTTGAACGTGACTCCGACGGCCAATGATCCCGTCCTCGAGATCGGCAAGGAAAGGACGACGGAAATAGGCGACTATGCGTTTAAGGATTGCACGGGGTTGAAGGCGGAGGTGAGGATCTACGCGACCAACCTGAAGCTCGGCAAGGGCGTCTTTATGGGATGCACGGGACTGACCGCCGCCAAAATGCTGGCGTACGGCGCGGGAGATCAAAATCTTGAGATCTCCGAATCTCTCTTCGAGGGTTGCACAGGTCTCAAAACATTCGGATTCTCAAACTACTTCACCAAGTTCGGCGACAACGCTCTCAAGGATACGGGAATAACGAACGTTGAATTTTGCAACAACAGCGTCACCAACATTCAAGAATCCTGGGGCAAGATAGATTTTGGCGAGGGCAACGAGAAATTGACGGAGCGCCAGCCGCAAACATCCGCAAGCGTTATGGAGTATATCTACTCATACAACTACCCGAATGAGGGCGTATAAAAAGGCTCTCATCAAGAATCGAAAAACACAGAATACGGACAAAATCGACCCGAACAACACAGGAGCAAACAGACAAAAGCGGACAACAAAAGAAGATAGAAAAACGTCGCTCGGCAGAGCGGCGTTTTTTTGTGCGCAATTTGCAAATTTTTTCTTGTAAGGCGCGCGCGTCGGTCAAAAAGCCTTCACGCGGCGCGATTTGACTCGTCCTCAGCCTTTCTCGTGTTTTACGCCGGAATAGTCATAATAGTTGCGCCCCACGCAGTCAAACGCTCCGTCGCTTGAGACGGAGATGACCGTACAACCGCGCTGAGAGTGTTCCTTGTAGATGCCGGGATAGGCGAGATAGTCGATGCTCATTCCGTAGGTGAGGCGTATGCCCTTGTACTCCACGGAGAAATTGTTGTAGTGGTCGTGTCCGCAGAAGGTGCCTTTCAGCCCGTGGGTGAGGCCCTCCTCGAAGAAGCTGTCCTGGTTATAGCCGCAGAACACGCCGTAGTTTGCCACGCCGTTCTTTTTGCTTTGGCTTTCGCCTCTGACGCCGTAATAGTATGTCGCCTCTGCCGGCTCGCTCGTATATGTGGTGCCGTCGTCGTATTTCTCTTCGTATCCGTCAACGGTCACGGTGAGACCTTTGTCAAAGGGATCCTTGGTGTCTTTCCCGTCGTTGTTGTCGATGAATGCCTTCCATACGCGCCTGTATTCCACAAGCGGGATGTGGAAGAACGCCAAATTTTTGACGTATTCGTCCTCAAAACCGTTTTTCTTGTTTTCGCTTTTGAGTTTGTCCATCTCCGCTTTGTACCACTCCACCTGAGCGGGACGGATGTTGTCGTATTTCCAGGCGACGCCAAAGTAGTCTCCGTCTATGTAGGAGTGGCTGTCCATCATCACCAACGATTGGATGTACTTGCCCTCGGAGTTCTTGACGTTGATGATGTGATTGCCAAAGCCGAGTTTGATCTTGTCAAGATTGTCCGTTGTGTCCGACGCGCCTTCCTCATACAGGCAATATTTGAAGCCGGCATTTTTATAATAGTCGTTGATGTCCTTGCGGGAGTACATACTGTAGACCTCGGTGTCGTGGTTGCCGTATGCAAACGTCCAATACACGCCGAGCTTCTCCATCATATTGGCGAAGATCTTCGTCGCGTTGAGGTTGTTGAAGGTCCCCGCCTGGAAAGGTACGGGGTAGGCGATATCGCCCGTCACGACGACAAGGTCGGGTTGCTCCTCGCGGATCATTGTCGCAACGGCATTCATCGCCCACGCGTCTTTTTGTTGCGAAAAACTGCCGGCGCCGATGTGTACGTCCGTAAATTGCAAAACCTTGAACTCCGTCCTGTCGTCGGGAAGCACAAAGTATGCCCACTCCTCATCGAAATGAGGCTGGAGTTGCTCGTGCAGGGTGTATTGCACTTTGGCCATATTGTCGCCTTGCTTGATGAGCGCCTTTGTCCCCACCGCGTTTCCGATCGCTATGCCCGACAGGAACACCGCGATCACCAGCACCACGGACGCCACGATGATCAGCGCCTTCTTTGCGCGCCGCTTCTTCTGCTCGGGAGTGAGCTTCTTGCGCGGCTTTTTGCGCTTGCCGTCGGAATTGTCCGAGAGTTCGTTTTGCGCGTTCTCCTGCGCCGTCGTGTCGCCGTCCGCTCCGTCGGGAGCCTGAGGCGTATCTGTCGCGTCGCCTTCGCCCGCGGAGGAACCGCCCTCCTTGCTCTCTTCTTTTTGCAACGCCTCGTCTTGAAGCGCTTCCTCGTTGCCGTCGGGACAGGAGCGGATTTCGCGCTCCTCTTCCGCGCTCGCGTTGCCCGCATTTTTGATGTCGTCTGTCATAATCTTCTCCCAAAAATTAAGATATACATATTATATCTCGCTTGGCGCCATATTTCAAGAGCGGATTTTTTGTTGACTTATTTTGCCGAGGACGGATATAATTGAAAGAGCAATATGAGCGGAGAAAATATGGACAACAAAAAATCTGACGCGATCATTGTCGGGGCGGGTCCCGCCGGTTTGTCGGCGGGCATATACGCGTGCCGCGGCGGCCTCAGAGTCGCCGTCGTAGAGGGCGGAAGCGCGGGCGGACAAGCCGCAACGGCTTCCAATGTGGAAAATTATCCCGGAGTCCGAAGTTCGGACGGATTTTCGCTCTGCTATGCGATGCTGGAGCAGTGTCGGGCGGCGGGCGCGGAATTTATTTTTGACAGGGCGGTCGCCTTCGATGTGGAGGGCGATACGAAATGCGTCGCGCTTGCGAGCGGGGAGAAGATATCCGCAAAAAAACTCATTTTGACGGTGGGAGCGGCGCCGCGCAAATTGTCGCTTGACGGCGAGGACAGGCTGACGGGCAAGGGGATATCCTATTGCGCCGCTTGCGACGGCGCGCTGTACAGGGGAAAGACCGTTGCCGTGATAGGCGGCGGCAACACGGCTGTCGAGGACGCGCTCTATCTTGAAAAGCTCGCGAGCAAAACCTATCTGATACATCGCCGCGACGCCTTGAGGGCGGACGCGATATACGCCGAAAGGCTCAAAAAAAGCGAAGTCGTCCCCATTTGGGACAACGTCGTTGCGGGGCTTGTCGGCGATGAGAAATTGACGCAAATTCAACTTAAAAATGTCAAAACAGGCAGTTTAACATCGCTTTTGGTGGATTGCGTGTTTGTCGCGATAGGGCAGGTTCCCAACACTGCGGGGCTTGGGAAACTGTCGTTGGACGAGGGCGGATACATCGTCACCGACGAGGAGATGCGCACAAACATCGACGGCGTGTATGCCGCGGGCGACGTCAGAAGCAAACCGCTTCGCCAGATAGTCACCGCTTGCGCGGACGGCGCCATCGCCGCGAACTCCTGCATAAAAGATATCCTGTGAAATTTGCAAAAACTCCTCCCCTGCAAGAGATAGGGGAGGAGTTTTTTGATGCGACATATATGTCGTTTTGCCGCAGGGAGAAGTTTCGCTTGTTTGAGCAGTCGGTCGAGCGGCAGGGGCGTCAGTTTTGCGGCGGACAGCCCTATGATCTGTTGTCGTCGGAGGGATCCGCGCTTACTTGATCGGCGCTAAGTTCGGTTGAACTCAAAGGGGAGGGATCGTCGATATCCGCGCAGGCTTGCGCTTGGGCGGAGTCGTCGGGAGCGGCTGAGGCGATCTCGAAGGGCGGCGCTTTTTTGAACATCGTCTTGGCGTACACGTTGTTGAAAGCGGTCATCAACTCTTTTCTGTGCTTGTTCAAGCGGAAGCAGAGCAGGACGATGACAAAGACGAGATATGCCGCCGCCATTCCCACGATCGCGCCGAAGAAGTCCACGATCACGTCCGACCACGCGAACATTCGTCCATTGGTGAAGATGGGCAGTTGTAACGTCTCCGAGAGCAGAGCGAAAGCGAAGCCCGATACCACCGAGACGGGGACGGAAGCAAGGCGAGGCTTGATCAAAAACGCGAACGAGGCGGCAAGCCCGAAGCCTATCACGATAAACAGCGCGAAGTGGCCGATCGCCTTGCGTATGAAGGAGCCGAAACTTGTGAACAGCTTGACCTCCACAGATATCTCGCCGTACACGCTCGGGTCGTCGTTGGACGTCGCGCGAATGACGACCGTGCCAAGGTGCGTCTTTGTAAGTTTGCCGTCTTGGCTGATCTGCGCCTTGCCGGAGACAATGCTCCAAGTGACGTTTTCTATCGAGCAATAGTCGCCCTCTGCCGTGTAGAAATAGCTGAGGTTGAGCTGAGCCTGTCTCTCTCCCGTCACTTGCAGGACGGTGGGCGTAGGCACGACGACGTGTACGGTGAGGTCTGCTTTTGCCAGATTTGAGACGTTGTCCATTATGGTGATGGTGGCGGTGCCTTCGTTGCTGGCGAGTTTGATCTCGCCCGACACGGAGGACAGCACGGTTTTGCCATTCGGGTTGTGGATGGCGCCGACAAAACTATAGTGATTGGTGTTCTCGGGCAACATTTTTTCGATATAATCGCGGATGTCGAATTGCTCGTATTTGTTGACGGTGATCTCGTTTGTCTTGAGTATGACTCCCTCTGCGCGCACAACATTCGGATCGGGAAATGTTTCAAACGTGTAGGTGAATTGCCTTTCGGGATGTCCCTTTGGCGAGAATGTGACATTGCATTTGCCCACTTCCATTCCCGTAAGCCAAATTGTGCTAAAACGCACGCAATTGTTCTCCTGCGTGATGTCGAAGGCGTCGGTGTCCACCTCGTTGCCGTCCTGGTCGATGAGGCGGAAATTCGGGATGATCTGGCACAGTTTGACGGTAGTGAACTTCGGCTCGGCGTAGGTGATGTTGTCGGGATTCGTGCCGTAGTTGTAGATGTACTCCACGCCGTAGATCGATGGGTCGTCCTTGACGGAGACCGTGATCATTGTGTGTCCCACCTTTTTGAAAGTGACGTAGCCCTGCTCATCCACCTCGGCGACGGAGGTGTCGTCGATCTTGTACGCGAACTCTGTGGGGCGGCAGTCCGTCGGGACGCAGGTGAAACTCGCCTTTTCTCTGTCGCCCGTGAAGCCGCGCATACTGTTTGCGAATATCCTGCGCACGGGTTCCGTCCCCACAAAGGTATTCTCGAAGCGATCTCCCGCATACTCTTGCAGGCTGTCCGTCCACTTGCCCGATTGCGTCAAGCTCTTGTCTCCGGGCATAGAGGATTCGATGATCATCACCGCGATTATTATGGCGGTGCAGATGAGAGCGGCGATCGCGAGCCACCGAATGGAGTTGAAATATTTTTTGGTTTTCATAGAATTTTTCTTCTTCGGACGCTTAAATATCGGCGTCGGAAATTTCGGGATCTTGATTTGAGGTTGCGTCGCGGGCGTCGTCCGCCGCCGCTTCCTGCGCGGGGGCCTGTGCGTCGTCCGAGGTCATATCCTCGCCCGTCGAGACTGCGTCGTCTTGAGAGACGGAGTCGTCGGTCGTTTGGGCAGAGTCCGTTTGCGGGGCGCTTTCGTCGTCGTTTTTGGCGGAGGGGAAGAGCAACGCTTGCACTTTCTTGTCCGTCGCGGAGCGGAACATCGTCTTTGCGGAGATCGCAGAGAAGGCGCTTTCAAACTCCTTGCGCGACTTTGACAGCCTGAACGCGAGAAGGATGATACCCAGGATGATCAGCGCGACCGCGATCCCCGTGAGCGAACCCAAGAAATCGATCAGCACGTCGGACCAAGTGGCGTATCTTCCCGTCGTGACGGCGGGGAGTTGCAACGCTTCGGACACGGCGGCAAGCCCGAATCCCGATGCGACGGCGAGGGGCAGGGCGACGACGCGCGGCTTGATCATAAAAATATATGTATACGCGAGGCCGAAGCCAATCACGACAAACAGCAGGAAATGTCCTATGAGTTTGCGCATCGAAAACGCGAAATCCTCATACAGCACGCCCTTGATCTCGTATTCCGCAAACAGCGTCGGGTCGTCCTTGTAGGTCGCGCGCACGACTGTTTTGCCGAGCTTGAGATCGCTCAACACGCCGTTTTCGTCGATCGTGGCTTTGCCTTTGACGACGCTCCACTCCACGTTTTCGATGTAGTTTTTGCCGCCGAAGGCTTTCAGCCTGTATCTCTTGTCCGTCTGAGCGCGGTCGGGAGCGATGATTTTCAGCTTTTCGGGCTTGGGGACGAACACGCGGACGACGACTTTCTTTTGAATGTTCTCGTTGTATGACGAAGCGATCGTGACTTCCGCTTCGCCCTCTGAGATCGCCCTATAGTTGGTGTTGCCGATCGACTTGAGTTTGCCGTGCGATTTGACGTCGTATTTCAAAGATGTTTTGCTCGCGCCGTCGGGTTGCACTTGCTTGACAAGGTCGTCGAGGTTGAACTCCTCGTTGATCTCGATCTCGAACACATCGTCGGCAACGACGGATTGCGGCGGGACAAAGTCGGGATTGTGGTTGAGCGTGATTTTGAAAGGCCCGAAAGTCTGAGTCTGGTAGTCCTTCTTCCCCAAGCCGTCTCGTATGGCGAATTTGACTTCCGTCTCGCCCTCCGCGAGGGGATGGATGTTGTATTTTGTGAAATACACAAGGCTTTCGTCAAAATTGCGCGGCTTGAACATTGCGAGAGACAGCTCGTTGCCGTCTTGATCCTGCAAGAAAACAGTCGGCGATTTGCCCACTTTGAAGCTCTGCTTTTTCAGCGAGACGGATGTGATCTTGCTCGGATGAGTCCCATAGCAGGTGAATTGAGCGGTGTGGGAGATCTCGGGATCGGATACGAGCGACACGGTCATCTTGACGACCCCCGCGCTCTTGAAGGTCACGACGCCGTTGTCGTCGACCGTTGCGATGTCCTCGTCGGAAGAGGAAAATCGCACCTGTCTGTCCGACGCGTTTTCGGGATAAAAAATCGGGGATAGCGCGTAGGTCTCGTCCGTGAAGCCGCCAAGCTCTTCAAGCTCCAACCTTTCGACGGAAACGTCTTCCTTTTCGGATCCGAAAGTGTTCTGGATCGAACTCGCAAGCGAGTTGGATTGCTCCGCGCTTTCGTCGCCGGGCATCGCGGACTCCGCCATCATCACGACGATGACGACGATCGTGCAGATCAGCGCCGCGATTGCGATGATCCTGATAAAGTTGAAAAATTTTTCGGTTTTCATAATGTCCCCCGCTTCATATGTTTGACATTTTGCAGTTGTGTTTCAATTTTTTGCGTCCGTATGATCCTCGATCGTAGATTCATCCGATTTGGGGCTTGCCTCGCCGTCTTTTGCCACGTCGCCGTCGCCGAAAGTCAACTTGTCCGCGGGAGAGAAGAGCGTCTTTGCCGACACGGCGTCAAATCCGTCTTTGAGCGGACGATACTTTTTGACGAGCTTCGCGACAAAAAATATCACTCCCAGCACAAGCCACGCAACGCATATCCCCAAGGCAAAACCCACAAAGTCCACGCCGACGTCCGTCCACGAGCCGTATCTGCCCTCCGCGGTCAGTTGCAAGCCCTCGCTTGCCATCGCGAGCAGTAAGCCCGTAGGCAGAGCGATCGGAGCGGCTATCCACTTGAACCTCTGCTCGAAGAGGAAGAGATATACATAGCTGAAGCCGAAACCCAGCACCGCGAACAGCGCGAAGTGTCCGAGCGCCTTGCGAATGAAGGACGCGAAGGTGCTGAACAGTTTGACGTCTATTGTGAGTTCCGTATACAGCGACGGATCGTCGTCGTAGGTCGCGCGTATCACGAGCTTGCCGAGGCGCGTGGGAGTGATCGCTCCGTTTTCGATTTTCGCCTTGCCTTTCACCACCGTGTAGGTCACGTCGTCGATGTAATACTCTCCGCCGAACGTCTTTATTGGGTGGGGGTTGTCCACGACGAAGATGTCCGAAGTTATGATCTGAAGCGAGGTCGGTTTGTCGATATACACGCGTATATTCAGCGTTATGGATTTTGTCGGGTCCATAAGCGAAGTGATCGTCAATTTCGCCTCGCCGGTCGCGACGGATTTGATGAAGTAGGTTCCGTCGTTTTCTATCACGCTTTTGCCTTCGGGATTTTGGATGGAGTAGATGTAGCTCTGAAAATTGCTCGAGCCTTTGGGCAGGCAGGTGATGATCTGTCTGAAATCCGTTTGTACGTTGGGTTTTACAAAAAACGTCTGTCCGTCCGGCACCACGCTCTCGTTCGGGACGATATCGTCAAGCGGTATGTAGTTCGGATTTTCCTCGATCGTCACGTCATACGAGTAAGATCTTGACATATTTTTGTGTCCGACCGTTATAGTGGATGTCCCCGGTTTTTTGGGACACGCCAAATTGTTTTCCACGACAAAATGTTCGCCGCCGTCGGAATATTGAAGCGTCAAACCGACAATTGAAATAAGCTCGCCGTCTTGATCCGCGAGGCGCAAGGCGCAGATCTCTCCTTGCAAAAACGAGGTTTTTGTCAGAGAAAGATCCGTGATTTTGGCGGGATCCGTGCCGAGGCAGGACGCAGTGCAAATCGTGTTTATCGAGGGGTCGCTTTTCAGCGAAACTCTGACAGTCAGCGTGCCGAGGTGCAAATTGGTCAATTCGCCGTTGTTGGTGTTGAGAGTTATGCAATGCTCGCCGTTATCGCTCGGATTATTTTCATTCACGACTTCCCAAATCACTTCGCGATCCGTGCTTTCGGCAGGGATAAACGTGAGATTGGGCTTTGTGATCATTCCCGAATAATTCGTGCCGTATCTGAGGCTCAATCCCGTCGTGGGGATCTTGTCGCCTCTGCCCGAAACGACCAATTGACCGCCGTTTTCGCCGCTGAATTTGCCGCTCAACGCGGCGCTTTTATCCGCTGGAGTCGCCGCCTCGACAAGCATAAAAATCAACACGGCAAGCGTGCAAAGTATTGCCAATATGGCGACGGCTCTTAAAAATTTGAAAGAAGATCTCATTTTTTTCCTCTTATCGTGTGTCCCGCCGTGATGTTGAGAATATGTTTGCAAATCTAAAGATTTCTTTAGAATATTACTATAACATCATACATTACATCTTCTCAAAAATCAAATATATTGAAGAATATATTTCAATTTATATGTCGATTTTTGAGGAGACGGCAAAATTTTTGTCGCATTTGAAAGGCGGACGGCATATCCTGTTGCGAGGCTTTTATGAGGGTGATCTTGGTTGGCGCGGCGGGCCGAATGGGCTTGCAGACGCGAAAAACGCTCGAGGAAAACGGCGAAACGCTTGCAGCGGCGGTGGACGCGGTGAGTTTTGACGCGCCCTGTCCGCGCTATCGGGACATCGCCGACGTCGCCGAGGATGCGGATGTCATCCTTGATTTTTCTCACCATAGCCTCACGCGGCGGCTCGTGGACTTCGCGTTGTCCAAAAAGCTCCCGCTCGTGATCGCCACAACCGGGCAGAACGACGACGACAGGCGCTACATCGAGAGCGCGGCGCGCGATATCCCCGTCTTTTGTTGCGGCAATATGTCGTTTGGCGTGGCGCTTTTCGCCTCGCTTGCGGGACGGGTGGCGGCGGCTTTCCCGTACGCGGACGTCGAAATCGTCGAGACTCATCACGCTTCAAAGGCGGACTGCCCGAGCGGCACAGCGCTGATGATCGCAAACGAGGTGATATGCTCGCGCGGTTTCGGCAAAATAATGTCCGAGAGAAAAACCTGCCGCAAGATAGGCGACGTGGGCATAAGCTCGCTCAGACTCGGCGAGAGAGCGGGAACTCACGAGGTCATCTTCGACACGGGATTTCAACTCATTTCGCTCAGACATGAGGCATTCGGCAGGGAGCTTTTCG
>CANQZE010000009.1 GCA_947628255.1 uncultured Clostridia bacterium
GATTGGAAAACCGTGAGCGGCACGTCGCCCGTTCCCGGGGGCATATCCACAAACATATAGTCCACGTCGCCCCAGATGACGTCCGTCCAGAACTGCTTGACCATCCCCGCGATGACGGGACCGCGCCATATGACGGGATCCGTCTCGCTTGGCAAAAGCAGATTGGAGCTGATCATCTTGACGCCGAGTTTGCTCTCGCGCGGGTAGATGCCCATATCGTCGCCTTCCACGCCGCCCTTCACTCCGAACGCGCGCGGAATGGACGGACCTGTGATGTCCGCGTCCAAAATCGCCGCTTTTTTGCCTCTCGCCGCCTCGCCGACGGCAAGCAGAGCAGTGACAAGAGATTTGCCGACGCCGCCCTTGCCGCTGACAACGCCGATGACTTTCTTGACGCGGGACAGCTCGTGCGGCTTTTCAAAAGTGACGCGGCTTGCGCAATTCTGCCCGCAGGTGCTGCAATCGTGAGTGCAATCGCTCATACAAATACGCTCCTTTTTTCATTCTCAAAATATAATAGCACTTGGCATAGAGCTTATCAAGCAAAAAAATGTTTTTGCCTGCCTCAATGCAAGTATAATTGTCGCCGAAAATCACAATAATTATGTCAAAATCACAAGGAGAACAAAATATGAAACTTATCGACAGCAAAACGCTTCTCAATCTCGCAAAGTCCTACGCGGGCGAAATGATGGCGCACGCAAGATATTCCTTTGTGGAATACGGCGCGCGCAACGAGGGCTACAACGCGATGGCGGACATCATTGACAAGGTCGTCTACAACGAGTTCAACCACGCGCGTATGCTCTACACCTACATCCAACAGGCGTCAAACAAGACCATCGACAACATCGACGTCTGCTCCGGCTACCCCTTCCGCGAAAAGTGGAACCTCACCGAAAACCTCAAGCTCGCCGCCGAGGACGAGGCAATGGAGGTCAAGACCTACAAGGCGTACGCAAAGACCGCGCGCGAGGAAGGCTTCGAAGAGATCGCGGGTCTCTTTGACAAGATCGCGGGAGTGGAGACCTGCCACGAAAAACTTTTCAACGATCTCTATGCGCAAATGTCCTCGGGTACACTCTACAAAAAGGAAAAGTCGGTCAAGTGGAAATGCTCGGGCTGCGGCTATGAGCAGGAAGGCAAAGAGGCGTGGGATTGCTGCCCGCTTTGCAAGGCAAAACAGGGATTTGTCGAGTTGCATCTGAACGAGACAGTGTGACCGCATTTTGCCTATCGCCGCTTTATCGCGCAAATACGACGCATAAACGTCGATTTGCGCGATTTTAACATACAAATTTTCTATTTCGTTTTTCCTTCGAAGCGTTGCCTCTAGGCGCGGATATCAGGTCGAGTACGTTCCCCTGCAAACGAAAAATTTTGCCGCAAAATCGCAAAACGCGAGAGACGGGCGCGAAGCGCGCGCCGATCGCGACGCCCTCGAAAATTCAAAAGAGTTCGCGAATTTTGCGAGGCAAAACTGTTGCCTAAACGCGCGAGCGGGTATATAATGTATCTCACAATATACGGCGCGGACGCGCAGAGGATTTTTATGGCTAAGGATTCAAACGATAAGCAATTTGTCAAAGACATCGCCGATATGACGGTGGATTTTCCGCAGTGGTACACGGACGTCGTGCTCAAAACTCAGCTTGTGGACTACGGTCCCGTCAAAGGGACAATGGTGATACGTCCGTACGGATATGAAATTTGGGAACGCATTCAGGCGGAACTGGACGCGCGCTTCAAGGCGACGGGGCACAAAAACGCCTATTTTCCTATGCTCATCCCCTACTCCTTTTTGACAAAAGAGGCGGAACACGTGGAGGGCTTCGCGCCCGAAGTCGCGCTTGTCACGCACGTCGGCAAAAACGAGCTTGAGGAGCCGCTTGTCGTCCGTCCCACGTCGGAGACGATCATCTGCTCGATGTACGCGAAGTGGGTGCAGAGCTATCGCGATCTGCCCGTCCTCATAAACCAGTGGGCGAACGTCGTGAGGTGGGAAAAGACCACTCGTCCCTTCCTTCGCACAAGCGAATTCCTTTGGCAGGAGGGGCATACTCTTCACGCCACGGAAGAAGAGGCGCGCGAGGAGACGCTCCGTATGCTCGAGATCTACCGCTCATTTATGCAGGACGTGCTTGCGATAGACGTTCTCACGGGCGTGAAAACGGAAAAAGAAAAATTTGCGGGCGCCGTTGAGACCTACTCGATGGAAGCGATGATGCTGGACGGCAAATCTCTGCAAGCGGGTACTTCGCACTATCTCGGCAACAACTTCGCCTCCGCATTCGAGATCAAATATCTCGACAAGGACGGTCAACTCAAAAATCCCTATCAGACAAGTTGGGGCGTGTCCACAAGGCTCATCGGCGCGCTCATTATGGCGCACGGCGATCAGCGCGGACTCAAACTGCCTCCGCGCGTCGCTCCCATACAAGTCGTCATCGTCCCCGTCGCCGTTCACAAGGAGGGCGTGCTTGAAAAGGCGAACGAAATATTCTCCTCACTCAAAGCGGAGGGCGTGCGCGTGGAACTTGACGACCGCGATCAATCCCCCGGCTGGAAATACAACGAGTGGGAGATGAAGGGCGTCCCCGTCCGCATAGAGATAGGTCCCCGCGACATCGAAAACGGCGCGGCAATGGTGGTGCGTCGCGATACGCACGAAAAAAAGCTCGTCCCGCTCGGCGAACTCACCTCGGCCATCCCCACTCTGCTTGACGAGATACACGACAATATGTTCAGACAGTCTCACGACTTCCTGCACTCGCACATCGCCGTCTGCCACGATATGGACGAGATGGCAAAGGCGCTCGACGAGCGCAACTTTGTCAAAGCGATGTGGTGCGGCTGTCGCGAATGCGAGGACAAAATCAAGGAGCAACTCGCAGCCACATCCCGCGTGCTGCCCTTCGACCAAACTCCCGTCGGCGACAAGTGCGTCTGCTGCGGCAAACCCGCGAGCAAAGTCCTGTACTTCGCAAAATCGTATTGATAAATTCGGATGTGCGAGACCGTCGCGCATAAACGCGGCCCGTCGACATCAAAAACTATATCTGAACGCTTCGGGACGGGGAAATTTCTTCAAAATGGAAAATCTCCCCGTCCGCGGCGGAATTTCAAAAAGTTCGGGCAATTCTGATTTTTTCTTGTTTCTTGACGGAATGCGCGTCTCCGCTTTTTGAAATTCTGTTTTTTTATATGCAACTTTGAAAATATGGCTATTGCATAACTCGGCAAAAAATGGTAAGATATGGATATGAACGCGTTGCGCGCGGGAACGCGGCGCGCGAGGCATAATAACAATATACGATACGAGAGGTTTGTTATGAAAATTCTTTTTGTGGCATCTGAAGCGGCTCCGTTTGTTCGTTCGGGCGGACTTGGCGACGTGGCGGGCGCACTGCCGAAGGCGCTCAACGGATTGGGACACGATTGCAGGGTGATCCTACCCTTCTACAAGGAGGAGATCAAGCCCGAATATCAGCACACTTTCCGCTTTTTGGCGTCCTCGTATGTGGATCTGAGCTGGAGGCGACAATACGTCGGCGTGTATGAGGCGACATATGACGGTGTGACCTATTATTTTCTTGACAACGAATACTACTTCAAGCGCAAGGGGCTATACGGGCATTTTGACGACGGCGAGAGATTCGCGTTCTTCTCAAAGGCGGTGCTTGAGGTTTTGCCCCTCATAGATTTCTATCCCGACGTGCTTCACGCCAACGATTGGCACACTGCGCTCACTCCCGTTTTCCTTGACGTATTCTATCGCTACAGCGACGAATATCAAAAGATCAAAACTGTGTTCACCATCCACAATATCGAGTTTCAAGGCAAATACGGCGACGGCTTGATCCGCGACATCCTCGGGCTTCCCGACTGGGCGACTCAGCTTGTGATGATGGGCGATTGCGCCAACTTTATGAAGGGCGGCATCGAGTGTTCCAACGCGGTTACGACGGTCAGCGAGACCTATGCGGGCGAGATCCTCGATCCCTTCTACTCCTACGGGCTTGAGAGCATCCTCTCTGAGCGGAGATTCAAACTGCACGGCGTCGTCAACGGCATAGATCAAACCGTCTACGATCCCAAACACGACGAGCGCATCTTCAAAAATTACGGGTTGAGAGACGTGAAGAGCGGCAAAGCGGAAAACAAAAAGGCGCTCAGCGAGCTTATCGCTCTGCCCTATGAACCGACAAGGCCTCTCGTCGCAATGGTGACCCGCCTCACGGAGCAAAAGGGGCTTGACCTCGTAGGCACCGTGATCGACGACATTATGCGCGCGGACACGCAGGTCGTCGTGCTGGGAACGGGCGATTGGAAATACGAAAATATGCTCAAGAGCGTGGAGGCGAGATATCCCAACAAATTCCGCGCCATTCTCGCTTTTTCGGGAGACCTTGCAAGCAAGCTGTACGCGGCGAGCGACATCTTCCTTATGCCGAGCAAGTTCGAGCCGTGCGGGCTGAGCCAACTCATCGCGATGAGATACGGCTCCATCCCCGTCGTGCGCGAGACGGGAGGGCTGAAGGACACGGTGCCGGCGTTCAATCCCGAGACGGGCGAAGGCAAGGGCTTCACCTTCAAGACCTACAACGCCTACGATATGCTCGACGCGATCTGGAGAGCGTACGCGTGCTATTACGACAAGAAAAATTGGGATAAGGTCGTCAAAAACGCGATGAATTCCGATTTCAGCTGGACCGTCAGCGCAAAGAAATATATCGACATCTACAACAGCTTATAAAAATATTTGCTCTCCCTCGAGAGCAAATATTTTTTTCTCTTATCCCGCGCATTTATTGACAATACGCGTCGAAAAAAGTAAAATAAATAAAGTCGCCGTTTATGATATAGAGAATATATTATAAATGGGTATAATCATAATAATATACTTACCGTCCGGGGGAACGGCGGGAGGCAGGAAACATGATCAAGATTACCACACAGGAATTCTCCGCTCAACTCACATCGACGCTTGCAAGGTATTTCGGCGTAAAACCCGAGGACGCGAGCAAATCCCAAATATACCGCGCCACCTGTATGTGCGTCAGAGATATTCTGACTCAGACGCGCGTCAACTTCAAAAAGCAGGTGCGCGAACAAAACGCGAAGCAGATCTACTATATGTCAATGGAGTTTCTGCTTGGCAGATCTCTCAAAAACCACCTCTTCAATATGGGCATCACCGAGCAGGTGACCAAAGCCGTGGAGAGCCTCGGCGTGAGTATGGACGAGATCTATGCTTTCGAACCCGACGCGGGCCTCGGCAACGGCGGCCTCGGCAGGCTTGCGGCGGCGTATATGGACGCGCTCACCTCGCGCGGATATGCCGCGAGCGGCTTTTCCATTCTGTACGATTACGGTCTCTTCAAACAGATCATCGTCGACGGCTGGCAGCTTGAACAGCCCGACGATTGGCTCAAGATGGGCGACGTTTGGCTCAATCCTCGTATGGAAGAGGTCTACCCCGTCAAGTTCGGCGGCGTTGTGGATCAACATTGGGAGAACGGCAGACTCACGGTCACTCAGCGCGACTGCACGATCGTGAACGCGGTGCCTTACGATATGAACATCTCGGGCTATCACACCGACACCGTCAACCGCATCCGCTTCTGGCATTCCGAAGCGTCGCAGGATTTCGACATCCATATGTTCAGCCGCGGAGAGTACGTCAAGGCTTCCGCAGCCAAAGCGATGGCGGAGTCCATCAACAAAGTGCTTTACCCCGCCGACGACCACATCGAGGGCAAATCGCTCAGACTCAAACAGCAATATTTCTTTGTTTCCGCCTCCATCCAAAGCATTTTGAAGAGGCACCTCAAGACAAATCCCACCTTGGACAACCTCGCGGACTGCGTCGCGATCCACATCAACGACACTCACCCGACTCTCTGCATTCCGGAACTTATGCGCCTTCTCCTCGACGAGTACGGCTACGGTTGGGACAAAGCGTGGGAGATCGCCTGCAACACGATTTCCTACACCAATCACACCGTTATGGCGGAAGCGCTTGAAAAATGGCCGCAGGATCTCTTTGAAAATCTGCTGCCGCGCATATATCAGATCGTCCACGAGATCAACCAACGCTTCTGCGACGAGCTGTGGAGATACTATCCCAACAATTGGGACATCGTCTCCAAAAACGCGGTGCTGTCCAACGGACAAGTCAAAATGGCAAATCTTTGCCTCGCAACTTCTCACACGATCAACGGCGTGTCCGCGTTGCACAGCGAGATCCTGAAAAACGACGTTTTCAGAGACTATTGCCGTATGCATCCCGAAAAATTCACCAACGTCACCAACGGTATCACGCACAGACGTTGGGTATGTCAAGCCAATCCGCGTCTTGCTTGTCTCATCACGGACCTTATCGGCGACGGCTGGATCAAGGAAGCATCCGAACTCGATGGCCTGCAAAAATATATGGGAGACAGGCAAGTCCTTGACAAATTGGCGGATATCAAGCGCGCAAACAAAGAGGATCTCGCAAAATATATCCTCGAAAACAACAACGTCGTTGTCGATCCCAACAGCATTTTCGACGTACAGGTCAAGAGGTTGCACGAGTACAAGCGCCAGCTTCTCAACGCGCTCCACATCCTCGACCTGTACTATCGCCTCAAAGAAAATCCCGATCTCGACATTCAGCCTCGCACTTTCATATTCGGCGCGAAGGCGGCAAGCGCGTATTATATGGCGAAACAGATCATCCGCCTCATCTGCACGCTCGGCGACGTGATCAACAACGATCCCGACATCAAGGGCAAGATCAAGGTAGTTTTCCTTGAAAACTACCGCGTCACCCTCGCCGAGATGATTATGCCCGCCGCGGAAGTGTCCGAGCAGATCTCTCTTGCGGGCAAAGAGGCGAGCGGCACAGGCAATATGAAGTTTATGATCAACGGCGCGCTGACGATCGGCACTCTCGACGGCGCAAACGTCGAGATACATCAAGAGGTCGGCGACGGCAACATCTTCCTGTTCGGGCTGTTGGCGGAAGAGGTGCAACAGCTGTTCAAAAACGGCTACGATCCCTCGCACTACTATCAGACAAACCCGCGCATCAAACGCCTCATCGACGCGCTCAGACATGGCGGCAAAGACGGCAACGGCATCGCCTTCAGCGAGATCGCGGATTCGCTCATCCTCGGGCGCGGCGGCCAGCCGGACAGCTTTATGGTGCTTGCGGACTTTGACAGCTATTGCGACGCGCAAGCGAGAGTCGACGCGACCTATCGCGACAAGTACACTTGGAACAGAATGTCCCTTGTCAACATCGCGAAGGCGGGCTTCTTCGCGGCGGACAGAGCGGTCGAAGAGTACGCGGGTCGCATTTGGGGACTGACTCCCATCAACAAACAATGACCAAAAAGGGCGCAAACATTTTGCGCCCCGAATGCACATATGTATGACCCATTGACGCACAAAACCCCTTACGGAGCGGCGACGGCGAATATGCCGATAAGCGTCCGCTTCCCTATCCCACACGCGCTTCAAGCGAAGCGCTGCTTTATTATTCTCAGGCAAATTTTTTCCGTTGACGGCGGCATTCACAATTTGAGGATCGAGCTTCCCCGTTCGCGCTCGTACAGCGACGAGGACGTTTTTTCCTTGACATTCGGACTCAGGAACGCGGGGATATATATGTACAGGTTCGAGGCGGAACTTGCCTCCGGCGAGACCGCATTTTTCGGACGGGGCGACGACGGCAAAGCGGTGAGACGCGATTGGATGCCGGAATGGCAGTTGACCGTGACAAAAAACGCATATAAAACCCCGAATTGGGCAAAAAGCGGCGTTACATATCAGATCTTTGCGGATCGCTTTTGCCGCGTTGGCGAAAACGTCTTTTCAAAGAAAGGCAGGTTGCACACCTATTGGACCGACGTCCCCGACATCGCCGAACCTTTCAAGGATTATCGCGCGGACGACTTTTTCGGCGGCAACATCAAAGGCATAATTTCGAGGTTGGACTATCTCAAATCTCTCGGCGTGACGCTCATCTATCTCACGCCCATCTTCAAATCGCCGTCCAATCACCGCTACGACACGTCGGACTATCTTCGCGTCGACGAGCTTTTCGGCACGGAACAAGAACTCAAAACGCTCATCGAAATGGCGGACCAACTGGGCATAAAAATTATGCTGGACGGCGTTTTCAATCACACGGGAGCGGACAGCGTCTATTTCAACAAATACGGCAATTTCGACTCGATCGGCGCATATCAATCCAAACAGTCTCCATATTTCGACTGGTACACTTTTTCGGACTATCCCGACAAGTACGATTGTTGGTGGGGCAGCACCGTTGTCCCGACGGTCAACAAGAGAGCGCGCGGCTATCTCGACCTCATCCTCGGCGACGGCGGCGTGATCGACAAGTGGACAAAACTCGGCGTGAAGGGCTGGCGCCTTGACGTTGTGGACGAGCTTCCCATCGATTTCACGACGAGGCTTTGCCGCAAGATCAAAAGCGAGGACAGCGACGCGCTCATCATAGGCGAAGTGTGGGAGGACGCGTCCACCAAGGTCGCCTACGACAAATGGCGCCCCTATCTTATGGGCGAACAACTTGACGGCGTGATGAACTATCCATTCAAAAACGCCATCCTGCGGCTCGCGACGGGCGGTAGCGCGGCAGACTTCCGCGCGGACATCACCCGCATCCTCGAAAACTATCCAAAAGAAAACCTTGACGTGATGATGAATTTGATCGGCAGTCACGACACGGTGCGCGCGCTCACTCAACTGAGCGCCGTCGACCCGCCGCCTACAAAGGCGGAACGCGCCTCATATCGCCTTGACAAAACCGCGCTGGCCATCGCGCGCAAAAGGCTTATGTTTGCCTCGGCTCTGCAATTCACCCTGCCGGGAGTTCCCTGCGTGTACTATGGCGACGAGGCGGGCGCGCAAGGCTTTGAAGATCCGCTCAATCGCGGCGCATTCCCTTGGGGGCGCGAGGACAAGACTCTGCTTGCCCACTACCGCGCGCTGGGCAAAATGCGCGCCGAATTTGCCGACATCCTGCAAGGAGAGACTCACTTTGTGGACGACCCTGCCCTTGTCGTGTTCCGCCGCGTGGGCAAAAACGGCACGCTGACAGTGTATGCCAATCCGACAAACACCACCTACACGCGCAGTCTGAGCGGCGTCGACGTCATCTCGCACAAGACCATCAAAGTCGCAGCGGCAGTCCCGCCACTGGGCGTCCGCATTATTTTGACGCGCAAAAAAACGGCCGTATCCATCGAATAACGCTCCATTTGCAAATCTTTTTCAACAAGTATTTCCCAAAATCCAAACCGCGGAGAAATAAATCGCGCCGCAGACGGAAGCGATTTTGAAATAATCGACAGAACAAGTCAAATTCCGCTAAAACTTCTCAAAATTTTCACACTGAAAAGGTTTATGATGGTTTTACATCAAAAATTTCGCGTTTTCGGCTGATCAATGAGCGATTTCGACTATAAACCGGCAATAAAAAATATCCTCCTCCGCCTGAGTTCGGGCGACGCAATATACATCGAGGCGTACGACAGATCGGTCGAGTTTTTCAAAATGCTGGACAAGTTGGAAAACACCTCGCACGCGGAAAACGTCGTACGCATCTTCGGCGCAAACGTCGGGACGGGAATATCCATAAGCGACATCGCTTTGGAAAATTTTTTGAGCGAACGCACTCTCTACAGATATGCGCACAAATATGTCAACTGTATTATGCTCATCGTCGAGGACCTGACCCGTCAACGAGAGGAGCGCTGACGCCGTTTACACGCCATTCCCCGCACCCGCTTATAACACTCCGCGCCGACCGAATGGCGGCATCCGTCAAACAGAAAATATAAAACTTTGTTTTTCAAACATCTCTGCGCCCAATGGGAATTGCGTTGATAGCGATATCCGTCACTTTATACAGCCGCGAATCGATCGCCTCGCAACAATCGGGATCAAAAAACACATAATTCCTTCCGTATTTATCCAAAGAACTTCGAAAAATAACTCCGTCAAAATCCATATTCATAAATTGCCCCGCCAAATATTGAGTGAACGCATAATTGTGTCCCGCAAAATGCGGAGTGGAAAATTCCTTTGAGATGAGTTTTATCAAATCAATAAATACCCTGTCTCCAACGTCTCGATTATCAAACAAGGTCAGATCTGCAAGTTCGCAATTCCTGAGGACTTTCAGCGTCGCCACCGAGACAACTTCTTTGACGGTCGGACGAAGTTCATATATGACGGTATCTATTTTATCGCAAGCGTAAAGAAAGGATATCCCATTGCCGTTCAATCTCCCTTCCTTTGCCAATCCGATGGGCGGCGCCCCGGATTCTTTTTTATCGTAACCCAAAAATATCCGATCATCCGAATTCAGCCATTCCTGATACTGCACCCAAGTCGATACTTTGTCGTCCAAATTAAAAATTCTGCCTCTGTAAATGAGATCGCCTGACGCTAATTGGCGAGCGAGAATGCGTTTGTTTTTTTCCAGCTTATCAAGAATCACCGAGTCACAATAAAATCTATTGTACTTGTTGACAATGTTTTTATACTGCTTGAATCGCTGCATAAGTTCGTTGTAGTCTTGCATCTCTCTCCCCTGTTCGTCCGGTTTTTATTTGTCGAATCGAATGTCCTCTTCCGCTTTAACGTAGATATCGACTCTGTTTTTCACATCGATCGTATTTACGATCCATCCTCTGATATTGCACAGCTTGATGAACTCGTCAATACGATTCACCCCAAACATTTCTTTCAAAGTGATAACGACGCCAAACTGCATCTTTTTGTCTGTCGCGGAACTTAAACGATGTTTGGTTTTTATGCTCAACCCCCAGTTGCCGATGCCATATTTTTTTCTTGGCATCGCGACGTTTTTGATCGTATCATGGATATGTTTGATGTTGTCCCATTTTCTGAACAGCGATCTCGCCTCATCTTCCTGGTTTCCGTTGCTGTCCGGATCTCCTTGCGTATTCTTATTCAAGGAGTCGATCCTCAAGCCGCCTTTCACTTCCTTTACTCTGCCAAAATGGATATCCATCTCGGTATCGGTGTAGTCTACTCCTTGGTTGCGAGAACATTTCGGATAATAACATAATGTTGCGCGCGCGTAATATGGATGTTTATCGTTGCGTATCGGGACAGGTATCTTGTACGAATAACTCTCATATGCGTCGCTGGTGCCGGTCATAACAAAGCGTATCTCATCGTTTTGAGATTGTATTATGTCGTCGATCCTTATAGGTACGACCCCATACCCTATTTTTTCCGGATCGTAATTGGGCAAATTCCACCCTGCCGCCGAATCTATTATCAACGCTTTGGCTATCTCTCTGTTGAGTCCGATCTTATAAATCAGATATGCCATCTTACGCGCAATCCAAGGCGCGGCAAATGACGTCCCCGCGACTCTTTTTTTGCCTTTTGGAGTGATCACGTTGATAAACTCGTTTTTATCGCCGCCATAGTAACTGACGTCGGGCTTATTGAAAAAGGATAAAACCGGACCGACTCGGGAGTAAGAAGCCGATTGCTTGTTTCTCGTCACGGAATTGACCACTATTGAATTCAAAGAATCGGCAGGAGAGCCGAGTCTATACGGAGCGTGTTTGTTTTTTGGGAGATTTGTGCCTGCGACAACAAAGATGATATCATATTCGTTTTGCAATCTATCAAGTTCTGCTCCCACGGGAGAAATGAAATTGTTTTCGACTTCCCATTCCGATCCGAGAGACAAATTCCAAACTTTGATATCCGAATTGTCGGAAACGATTTCCCTGATATTCCTCAATATCGAAAAGACGCTGAATCCTTTTTGCAAAGCGACCCCGAAATGTCGGACTCTGAATCTGCCGCACCCGTCATTCAGCTCCGGATTTAACGACGGCCCGTCAACAATAATCGACGAGACGGCGGTCCCGTGAAACATATCTTCTTCGCTCACTTCGATTTCATCGTCTATCAACGAACTGTAATTCACCCATTTGTTGAAGTATACTTTTTTGTCAAACAAAGTGTCGATAACTCCGATAACGGGTTCGTTGATCGGGTCAGGCAGATCGCCTTCGCTTGCGTCCGCCGCCGGCTCAAAATCATCCGGCATATAATCCGCCATATCTTTGGCTTGCATCGAGATCAAATACGGCGCTTCGCGTTTGATGGTGTTGACGTCGTTTTTATTCAACAAAAAGGTGTTCTTATCAAGCATTTTTGCCTGTAAGATCTCAACGCCCAATTTATGTAAAATATTTTTGGAAGAATCGCCTGTTTGATACAAAGTGATGATCTGATCTTCCTGCACCTCCTCCGCGTCCTGATCTATTCCGAAACGGTCGATAAAAGAGGCGTCGATTATGACTTGTATAAAATTTGAACGAGACAATCCGACCACACCGAAACCTTGGTTTTCATAAATATTATCTATATCCGATTTGTCTATTCTTCCGTCAAAATGTTCCTCCAACGTTTTTTCGCATATTGTCAGCCTTCTGACAGATTCTTTGAGGCTTTGCATATCCACAAAATACGTGAACACATGCTTGGGTTCGCCCTCCCTAACTTCGAATTTCGCACCCCGTATAAAATCGTTGGGATTTGCTGACCCTCCGTTGATAAGCAATGCTTTTACCCTGTTGCTTTTTGCGACGACCTCGGTATAATGCACGCTGACAAGCGCTCCTTGGATCAACTCGTTGTTCGCATTCCAAAACGTCGAGATCTGTTCAAGTTCAGATATCAAGTTGTTGAGATGCTCGCTCGTGACGCACTTGCTTCCTCTTAAGTTGGGACGGGAGAAAGCGGACAAGTTTTTCTTGTAATCGAATATTCCTTTCAACTCTAAAACTTTATTCATTTTTCTCTCCTTTCGAGATTCTTGAAACCTGACTTCTTGAAACGCCCGTCAGTTTTTCGATCTCTCGAGTGGTAAAGCCTTGTTCTTGCAATATTTTTATATCCGAAGTTGCGTCTGCGCAGATTGTTTTGTACAATCTTTGCAAATATTCGTATCCGCTTGTACGATCACTGAACGCTATTGAGGTTTTTATAACGTTTTTCAGCTCGCCCGGACTTAACACAGGGTCCATTCTGCCCACTATTTTTTTAAGCAGAGGGATGTCGCCTTTTATGTTGTCCACCTTTTTTATATATTTGACAAACAATTTCTCTGCCACTTCCTTCAGATCCGATATCTGATATCTGTCAAAGTTGATGATCATATCGAAACGCCTTATAAGCGCTTTGTCGAATTTGCTGAAAAGATTGGTCGTTGCAACCAGCACAATCCTGCTATCCAAACCGTCAAAACCCTTGAGAATTGCAGATGTTGCCCTTCCCATCTCTCTCAGGTCATTTTCGTTTGTCCTGTCCATCGCCAACGCGTCGATCTCGTCAAACAGAACTATGATGTTTTCCGGATTGGCGAATAGGTTTAACTCATTGAACAAGTCGTTTATATTCTTTTGGGTCTGTCCCAACCTGCTGTCTACAATACTCGCAAAATCCACCATATAAAGGCGACGATCCAACAACCGAGCAAGATGCTTGACCGATTCGGTTTTTCCCGTTCCGGGGGCTCCTTGGAACAGAAATTTGTTTATATCCAAATTGCAATTGACCGCATTGACAATTCCCAATATATCCGACGCGATACTTTCCGGCAACACCAAGGTCTCACTGCTCGTTTCGATTTTTTGCAAGAACACAGTATCTGCCTCAGTCATCTGCGGCACGAAAGTGTTGGAACTTGACAATAAAGACGCAATATACTCTGACAATTGATAATCTCCGTCATCGTCAAATTCTTTTGCGATCTGCATGGCCTCGTTTCTGAAAGCTATATCATTATCCTCGGCATGATACTTTATCAAATTGATCACATTGCGTTTTTTCATTGCTTCGCACCTCCGTTTGCATATATTATAGCAACACTTTGGGACAAATGCAACAAAAATGAATCATAAAAATCCAAAATTATTTCTTGACATCGCGCAAACAGTATGTTATTATCTCAATAGAAAGGGCAAGTAAAAAAGATTGGGGCGAGTGGAGATCGCCCCAATCCGTGGCTTCCGCCAATGCAAATAAGTTGTCTCTTATAGTGCTTTTCTATTGTAGCACAAAAATTTGCATATTACAAGCCCTCAAATAAAAAAAGGAGGTGCTGATATGGCAAAGATCATTTTGACTCTGACTCTGACGTCAAACAAGAGCAAATTTTCATTTACCAAGCGTCTTGGCAAGCGAAGAAAGCGATGTTAGTTTCAACAAGCAACAAGATCGCAACTTTCATAGCATAAACGTATGCTACACTTTTTTAGGAGGCTAAAATGAAAACATATAAACCCGGCGAAAAAACGCCTTATTCGGGACAATATGCAATTGTTGGCCCTCGCGGTGGAGTCAGTGATAACGAAATTACTTCAACTTATCAAAATCCATTGCCGCCAACGCCAAAACCGAATTGCGGATATGTTTTGGTTGATAAGACAAAACACAAACAATAAAGTAGCAAGATTTGCTATCATATTCGGTTATCACGCAACGGGTCTGCCGCAAAACGCGGCAGGCCCGTATTTTTGTTTGATCGTGAAAAAAGCATTTGGGCGTTATTCACAATAGAAATGCCTCAAACCTATTGTGCTGTTCTCATCGCGCAGTTCAAAGAGCGAGAGACATAGCGGCGCGCTTTTTCGATGGCCATATTTCTTCGTCTGGCGCGGGATCACGCGGGGGAAGAGGCGAAGAGCGGGATCTTGGATACGCCCGAATATTTGACTCCGTTTGAGGCGTCGCTCCGTTGTTTATCGAAATTGTTGGCTCCGTCCGCAGCGTAAATCCAGAAGTTGAAGTCGTGCGTTCCCGCCGCCAAGGGGAGGCGCTGCGCCTGTTTGCTGACGATATCGTTAGAAGTACCTGCAAATTGCCCGATATTGATGGAAATATGCTTGAATTCTCCGAGGTCCCCCTTCAGATCGATCGAGATCTGCGAGTAGTTGCGCCCGCCGCCGTAGAACGCAATTCCGCCGTGGACAAAATTTTCACTCTCCGTTTTGTAGAGCAAATTTGCATATTCCTCGACGCCGTCCACCGCTTCAAGCATTGCCGAAACGTCAAATTTCATCAGGTCGCCGAGTTGGTTTTTGCCAAGCGGCTCAATAAGCGTGCTGCTGTTCACTTTGGACACTTCCTTCCATTCGTAGGTGCGGACGTCTCCCTCCAAGCGCAGAATGCTCGCAAACGACGTCGCGCCCGATTTGCGCCAGGTTTCGGTGAGCTTCGCATATCCTCCCGCCTCGCCGCTCAGCGCCGACGCTCCGGAATACAGCAACGCTCCCGAAAAATTGCTTTCCACGCCCACGCAGAACAATCCGCTTGTCTCAAGTACCGAATCGCGCAGAGTGACGTCCGTTGTGACATAGCGCCTGTAGAAAAAGCTGTCCTTGCCAAAATCTCCGACGTCGTAGTTGTTTGTAAAATAGTTTTTGCCGTTGAAAGTCTTTTGCGCTTCGGGATAGGCGTTGCCGTTCGCGTCTTTCAAAACGGGTTCCTGTCCATTTTCTGAGTTCGCTCTCAGTGCCTTGTTCGATCCTATCTTGACGAGGAATTCCCTGCCCTGCGTGATGACACAACCCGCGATCGTGACGTTGATCCTGTCTTGCGGATCGAGATCCGCGTTTGGCAGAGAGGAAACAAAATAGTTGTTTCCGTCGCGGTTGCCGCCGTACGCGCGCACGACGTTGCGGCCGTTGCGAATGCGGCAATTTATCACCTCGCAGTCCGCGTTGATCTCGAGCGTCGTGCCGAGTTTGTTGAGCTTTTTGAGTTGGTATGTCGGGCTTCCGCTCTCGTCCTCGTCGTAAAGCGAGTCGTCGCTGCAACCGAGCAGATTGACCCCGTAGAGCTTCACTCCGTCCGTACGTATCAAAAACGCTATGTTGTCCTGTCCCGCGACCGCCGCCGCGCTCTTGTATTCCACAAAGACGAGAGGTCCGCGGAAGATCACTGCCGCGCCCGCCGCGTCCACAGCGTTTGTAAAATACTCGGCGTTGATGTTGTGACCGTTGCCGTACACGTCCGCTTTGAATTCCATCGCGTACGCAACGTAGGCCTCGTCCGCGCTGTGATTTTTTGAGTCCTCGGCGTAAAACGCCGTGTTGAAAGTGGAACGATATCTGTGTCCCGCCGCGATCTGTTGTCTCTCCGAGATGGAGAGCGCGGCGCCATCCGCGTCCGTACCCAACATAATATCTGCGGTAAGCACGACTTTTTGCCCGTCGTCGGTCGTCTTGACAAGCTCGGGGTAGTTTGAAACTTCCACGGCGTCCTTCGCGACGTTGAGATCGACGGACTGCGTAGCGTTGCCTCCAAACTCCTCGTTATACATCCAGCGTGCGGTGATCGTGACCGCGCCCGATTTTTTCATTTCGAGATACGCTTTGCCGTCCTGTGCGACGCCGACGGTCGCGACGGAAGGATCCGACGACTCAAACTCGATGTCCTCGCAGTCGTTTTTTACAAATCCCTGCCCTTTTTTCTTGACGGAGATCTCTATCGAGTGATCGACGTTGTCGACAATATCTCCGCGGGAATCGAATTTTTTGCCGCCAACAGTATAGCGTTCGGCGAGGTCGAAACGAGCGTTGTTGACGATGATGACGCTCTCCGTTTTTGTCGTTGCGAAAACTTTGAGCCTCTTCGCGGGACAGAGGACGTCGTCGCCAAGTCTTGCCTCGACTTCGACGCTGAATTCGCCGTTTCTGCTCGCGTTGAAAGCGCAACTCGCGCCGTCCTCGGACGGAGTCAGGGTCAATCCGTCGTCGCTCGTCGACCAAACGAAATTCACTCCGCCGAGTTCCGCTGCGGGCACCGCATAAAAAGTGGTGGGCGAGTCTTTGAGAATGACGGAGCTGTACTCCCCCGCGACTTGCGTGATGAGGGAGGAGCGCAATTTGAAATCGAAATCCGCAAAGCTGAATTTCACGGGGACGCTCTTCCCGTTCGCCGTGAGCGTAGCGTCTATCTCGCTCACGCCGCTTTCTATGGAGACGTCCAGTTTGTGGCGATCGCCTCCCGTTTTTCCGTCGACGCCGTGAATCGCGCACGAAACGGAGCTTATCCCCTCGCCCTCGAGCAGAGGTTCTCCCTCGCACTCCACATACACGGTCGCGCGGGTCGATCCTTTTGAAAGCAGGACGGTGTTGCCGTCCGGAACTCCGTTTACGACTATGCCCGATTCCGACTGCACTTTTGCTACGTCCAAAACGACCTTGCGGGAGATCGTCCGGTTGAGCATACCGTTGACGACGGCGTCCTTCACTTGGAGGGCAAGGACTGTCTCGCCGCTGAACGGCAACAATATTTTGTTCTCTCCCTTGTTGACGATGTCGCCCATCGCGGAGATATCGTCGACGCCTTGCACGCTCTCGGTGAAAAACGAATATTCGTCGCTGTCGCCTCCCGAGATCGCGACTGAGTAGCCATAAGATCCGACTTCGAGACGAGACGTCGGCCTGAAAACGGAAGCCGCGCTGTTGAAACTCAGCGGAATCTGCTTTCCGTCGCCGTCAAACAACGAAAACGAGACGGCGTACGGCTTGGACGACGTGACCGCGACGGGTACGCGCGCCGTGTAGCCCCTGTCCTTGCTTGAGGCAATGACGTTTGCGGTGCCTTCGCTCAGCGCGGAGATGTAGCCGTCCTCGCTCACCGTCAGCACCTCGGGATTGTCGCTCAAAAGAGTATAGCCCTTTTCATAGGCGTTTGCGGGTTCGACCTGCGCGGTTATCCTGTGGTCCTTTTGATCCGCCATATCAATGAAAAACGCTTCGCCTTCGGGCAGAGGATCGCCGTCCGCAAACGCGCGGATCCCGCTCACCGACACAGGGACTTTGACGCTGACGGAATTCAGCGACGTAAAGACGATAAGCACAAAAACTATGGGCAACACGATGATAAGCGCAATGACGGTTTTTCTCATATCTCCCCTCCCTCGAACGCATAATATTTGCGTCCGAGCCTACCCACGAAATACAGATAGGCAAGTCCCGCGCTCAACAAGGACGCGGCGGCGCCGACGACATAGGTCAGCCACGCGAGATCCAGCTGTTTGAGCTGAGTGAATACGCGCAAGACGAGCAGCCCGCCTCCCACGACAAACGCAGTGACCACGCCGAACACGATCATCATAGACACGACCCCGCTCGACTCCTTGATCTCGCCGTCCTCGTCCGTGGAAAAGTGCGCGTGGTTGAAGTCGTATCTTGTTGCGACCGCAACGTTCACAAAACCGAACGCCGTCCCCGCCGCGAACACAAACAGCCCCGCATACCACGGGACAAGCCCCGCGCTCGCAAGTACGACGCCGTTGACAAATTGCGATACGGCGGTCACGATCATACACAAAAATATCTTTGAAAAGAACACCGTCTTGTATCCCAGCGGATACGCCTTGACCGAATAGAACATCTCGCCGTCGCGGCTTATGTTTGTCGCGCAAAACACATTTGTGAGCGAGCCGAAAAGCAATGTGAGAAAGAGCGCCGATTCAAGCTCCGTCCTGAGTCCCACGAGGCTCTCCGTCAGCGACGCGCTCACCGACATACAAAAGTACACCATCAGCGGCATAACGACCGCGACCGAGAGATAGCTGAACATATACGACGGCGTGCGGAATATCTGCAAAAATTCCTTCTTGACAAGCGCGAAAAAGCCGAATTTGCCGCTTCTTAGATCCCCGCCGCGTTTGAGGAAATTGTCCGACCCGACGTTGCGGGCTTGAAGCGCCCTCTGCAACATAAAGCGCAACATAACGATTGAGAGCGCTATGCAGATCGCCGCCGCACCAGCGACGCCGAGTCCCGCCGCCAACGCGCTTTGACCGACGCCGAGCGCCGCGGGACGATAGCTTGCGAGCATAAGATCGACAAGCCACTTGACGGGATACATACATCCGACGACTTTGACGATCCGAGTCATCTTTGCGGCGTCGAAAAAATATCTGAGTTCATCGCCCAAAAGCATCTGCTTGACGCCGTCGAGCAATATGGAATATATCCAGAACGCGACCGCAGTCATCGCTGTCACAACGACAAAAGTCAACGCGAATTTTTCCTTCAAAAACCGCTTGATAGCGGCAAACGGCATCGCCAACAACGATCCGACGGCGATCGACAGCAACGGCAACAAAAAACACGTCGCGACGCTCACGATCCAAAATCGCCAATCGAGGGCGATAAACTCCGCCGCATTGACCGCCAATGTGACGTTGATGGCAAAAGTCGCAACCGTCGCTATGGCAAGTTGCGAGGCATAGATCGTGAGCATCTTCGCGATATACAGGCTTGTCGCGTCGATGGGCATAGCGGCATACAGCCTCGCCCCGTCCGCGTCGAAGATCTGCCTGTCTATATTGGCGACCGCGCGCAACGTCATAAAAACAAATACGACCGCGTACACGATGGTCAACAGTTCGTAAATCCTCAAGTCATAGTGAAATGCGGGTTTGCTTTCCACGCCCTCTATCCAAAAAACTCCCTTGACGCGCACGTATATCCCGACAAATTTCCCAAAAAATATGACGAAAAGCGCGATTATCGCCGCCGCAAGCAAAAGCCCGAGCAAAAAACCCATCGCGTCAAACTTCCCTCTGCGATAGCGATACGCGCTTTCTATCCGCTGTTTCTTGAGCAACGCGCCGATAAGCTCGGTATCCAATTTCTTCATTGCGCGTCACCTTCCTGTGCTTTCGCTTCCGCGTCCTCTTCCGCGCGGCGTTCACCCTCAAGAAAATATCCTTCAAAATCAAAATCGGGATTCTCCCTCATTATCTCGCGTATGTTCAGCGCGTCCACCTGCAAGCCGCGACGGATCAGCACCACTCTGTCGCAGATCTGCGCCACGCTTGCGAGTGCGTGCGAAC
>CANQZE010000010.1 GCA_947628255.1 uncultured Clostridia bacterium
CATCATCGAAGTCGGACACGAAGACTCCTTCAATCCCAATTGGTATCGCGGCTCCGAGTATGAGTCGATCGAAGCAGTGCTTACGTCCGACGCAGGGCGCAATTCTTACACGCTGTACCCGCAGTGGGACACCATACAGTACTATGATGACCTCGCTTGCACCAAGCTCAAAGCGGAGCAGAACATCTTCAGCGGCGGCACCATCTATGCGACCGTGCGCGCCGAGGCGAGAAAGAATGGAAAACCGCTCTCGCAAAAACCTGTCGACAACAACAAGTATGAGGCTCAACTCATCAAGCTCACCCTCAACGTCGAGGCTCAAACGCTCGATCCGAACAACGTCAAGTTCTTCGTTGAGGAAGGCAAGGACATCTACGGCTCCGACTTCTTGAAGGATGGGGCAAACAGACAGAAGTTGCTCGACAAGAACAATTACACCGGAACCGTTTACGCGCAGACTCACACCGTAGACGAGACGGCGTACGGCATAGATCCTGTCGCGTTCAACAGTGATCCGAGCAAGTACTTTGGCGTCGGCATAGAGGGCAATCCCGCGGATCTCGCCACTTGCACCGCAGTGCTTGTCACTCCCGCGACCAGCAACTTCAACGGCGACAAATACAACAAGGTCGGGGACGATTATGTCAGAAGCTCGAGCGGACAGTACAGGAAGATAGGCGACAACTATATTCTCCTCACGGAGCCGTACATCGCCTACATCTCCGAGTGGGAGACGACTCTGTCCTCCGTGACGATAGACGGCGGCGAGTTTACGCTGAGTGCGAAGATAGGCAATCAGACCGTCAACATACCCGTCCGCGTCCCGAGCTACAAGCCAAATGACACCGTGAGCGTCACGCCTACCGACTCCACAACGTGGGCGGAAGGAAGCGCCGAGGAACCCGTTTCGCCAAAGACTCTCATCGGCGGCGAGGGCGAGCAACAACTCACCTTCGTGTATGACGTCTCCAAGACTTGGGATCTGCCGACCTCTGCGAAGATCACCACGGCGGAAGGCTACGGCAAAATCTCCGTCAAGATCAACTGGGTCAACGCGGAACCGCCGCTCACAAAAGAGATCAAGCAGGACGGCGAAACCTACTACATCGAGCGCGGTTATCATATCTATGACGGCGACCTCGTCTCGCCCGAATACACGGCGCGCGTCATCCTCAGCGGCTACAGCGGCGGCAACGTCAATGGCGTCTCTGTAGACGATTGGGGAACCGATCGTCACTTCAAGGCGTTCATCCCGTTTGAGTATCCCACCAAGGCGACCGTGCAGTATGGCGCGACTCCGCATCCCAACACGCCTGTCTATTGGTACAACAAGTCGATGCCCACCGCGGAAGAGATTTTGGCGGGCAGCTTCACAAGACAGTACTACATCCTCTCCGCAAATGGAGAGACGGCGTATTCCGGCACTGTGACGGGCATCATCGACTCGGCGGTCAGCTTCGCCGACGGCAACTTCACCGCGACCGACTTCAAGGATGGTTTCGGCTACACACTGTCGGCGGATAATCATTACGACGGATTGCCGTTGGAGACGCAAGTCACCATCGGAGAAGAAACCATCACGCTCGAGCTGAGCTACAACTTCAGCTACACCAACGAATATAACACCTACCTCAATCAATCCGTGACAGTCCGCAACAAGGACTATCCCGAGACCGAAGTCACCTTCAACAACTTCTCGCTGTACGTTGTGGGAGCCGAGATCAGCGGCATCAAATCAAACGACGAGACAAGCGAAACCATCAACAACAACTTCGTCTTTGACATCTTCAAGCCCTTCGGCGGCGACAACCTCTTCAAGAGCGGCGCTTTGCTTGATGTCATTGTGGCAGGCTCTTCGAAGGTCGTGCAGGTGAATGTCTCCTATGACTTTGCGGATCTCGCCAAGCAAGAGGGCTACAGCACCGCGAACGACTTCTTCGATCACATTGCGGACTTCTTTGGCAACACCTACGAGCTGCCCATTGTCTACAGCTATCCGGGCGGCGAGACTCCCGTCACGGAGAAGGGCGTCATCAACGTCGAGATCGCCGACAAGTACATCTACAGCGTCAAGGATCGCGAATATCGCGCGCTCGTCATCGACCCGCTCGCGCCCAAGACATATGACGCGCGCGTCAACGTGCTGACCGTCGACAAATTCGAAGAGGGCGGCGGCGACAATCAAGCCTACTTCGATTGGAGCGGCGTGTACAAGCTCGTGGAGACTCTCACAAGCGACCGCGGCTTTATGGCGCCCGCCTGTGCGGCGATCGAATACGATCTCGGCGAGTATGTGATGTATGACGCCGTCAAAGCGTACTTCTCGCTTGACGACGATGACAAGACCTTTGAAAAGAGGTTTGTGGAATACTTTGTCACGGCGGCGGAAGTCGAGGCGTACGCGAAGAAGACCGTAAAATCCGATTGGAGTTGGGAGAAGGACGGCGGCGAACTCAAACGCTACAAGATGGCAAAACAATATGTCAACGTCCCCGTCACGATGCTCAACCGCGAGATCGTCTCGTCCGAATTCGAGTTCGAGGGCTTGTCCGCGCGTTACTTCGACGATTCGGGCTTTGTCTCCACCACTCAGACCTATGCGAACGAGAGCGGCGGATATGTTGACGTCGAGGTCAGCCGCAACGGCTTGCCCACCTCCATCACCTATTACAACAAGTTCGTATGCTCCAGCGTCCAAGGCGTACTTCCCAAGCGCGTCAGATTCACATTCGCGGACAGCGGCTTCACGTATTACAACGTCTCCTTCAACGAGGAGCAACTGCCTTCGCTCGAGGATGTGTATTCCGCGACGTCCACCTTCAGAAAGACCGTCACGATGTACGTCTGGGGCGGCGAATCGGGTCAAGGCGAAGCGATCTACACGCAGGATGTGGAGCTGGTGTTCCGTGCGTCCGCGCTGACGATCTACAACAGCACGCTCACGTATGACGGCTTGTCCGTCGGCACCTTCAGAGAGGATCGCATATTCGATCCGTACGCGTCCTATGACGAGAGTCCCTATGTGAAACTCAAGGAAGAAAGCGCAAGCGCGGCGACCTATTATGTCGGCGGCCAATTCATCTCCGCAGAGGAGTGGTGGGCAGACGGCAGGACGGTCATCGACGGCTCCTTTGTCTATCGCACCGCTTGGGAGAAGCGCCACACCAACTTCAAAGTGCTTGGCGGCTTCGAGGAGGGCGACACCAACGCGAAATTCTTTGTCAAGAACGCAGGCGGCAGGACGTATCGCGCCTATGAAGGCACCGCTCACTATCAAGACGGCAAATATACTGCCGAGGACGGCGCCACGCTGTACATCTTCATCTACGTCACCGAGCAGGCGCTCAAGATCGATTGGAATCTCTCCACGCTGGACTACACCTACACGGGCGGAGTTGCAAACGTGTCCGCAACGATCAGCGACGGCACCGAGGACGGCTACGGTATGAAACTGTCCGTTCCCATCTCCATCTCCAACGGCAGGCTGAGCGAGGACGCACAGTTTGATATGAGCGGCGTGCAAAACGCGCTTTGGAACAATGAGGCCAACGCATTTGCCGTTGACATTATGTACAAGGAAGGCGGCAAGTATACCGACTGGTTTGAGAGGATGACCGGCTACATCGGACATCTCTACACATCCCTCGACGGCGACAAAGTTGACGATGTAAACGGAAAGTATGCCAAGGACGACGACGGCACGATGTACGAGATAGACAATTTTGAAGGCGGCATACGCTACACCTATGATCCCGAAACCAAGAAGTACGTGGAAGATCCTCGCGGCACCTACGGCAAGTTTGGCACAGCCTATCGCAAGATCAGGTACACCGGCGATCGCTATTCCTTCGACGCAAAGAAGAATGAGTTTGTGAAGGACAACAACGGCACCTACGGCATAGCGGACGGCAAGTATTACAAACTGGTCTACACAGGCACGCGCTACACCTACAATAGGAGCGAGGCGACCTACGTTGAGGACGCGGACGGCACCTATGGCTATGACGCTTCAAGCGAGTCCTACTATGAGCTGAGCTATGCGGAATTGGGCGCCTACAAGTATCTGCCTTCTTCAATCACGATCCTCACGCGCGACGGCAAGTCTCACCTGGTCAACGTCTCTTGGGATCTCGGCGGCGTGACAGTCAGCCCGAGCGGCGGCAAGTTTGTCGCAAGGGCGATCATCAACGCCGACGGCGAGTACAACTACTTTACGGAGTTTATCGAGGATGAACTGTCCGCTTCCCACGACCTCGACAAGGTCACGGTCAAGTTTGATATGATCATCTATGACGTCACTCCCAAGGCGCTCGCAACTACCACCAAAGTCAAACTCGAAAAAGTGAAGGGCTTCTTCGATCCCGATCAGAGCAACGACGGCGCAAACGCCATCGATCCTTACAACTACACGAAGCCCGACTTCGCAGAAGCAAACGGCACGATGACTATGCTTATGCTCAAAAAGGAAATAGTGGACGGCAAGCAGAGTGAAGAAAGGGCCACATCATACAATACCTTCACAATCGGCACGATCGACTCCACAGAGGACGACGTCGTATTCTTCACCTATGGCAAGTATCGCCCGTCCTACCTCGGCGGCATAGTCTATGTCACCGCCAACATCCGCTTTGGCAAGTACACGATGTCCTACGACATCCCGTTCCTTGTCCAAAAGAGAATGGCGCGACAGATCGATACACGCGCAATAGAATCAGCCTTGCCGGCGACGTCATCCAAGACGACATACTTCGGTTATATCAGAGATGACGGAATCAGTTATATGACAGCAACAACCACACCCCACAAAAAGTTCACGATTAATCCGTTGAAGGCCAACCAGCTGTCATTGCCCACAACTTACAACGTGAAGTTTGGAGACCGGAATCCGCAATATGATCCTGAGACCCGCACAATCACCGACTGGTCAACAGAAACCAACAGCTATATTGCGTTCTCGCATGTGATGGTCACGATGCCGAAGTTCAAGTTGAGTTTCTCGGATAGCGGAATCACCTCGGATCTCACCGGAGACGCAAAGGCAACGATCCAACTCGGCTCGCAACAGAGGATCACCGTGTATGTCGAAACAGGCAATACATCATCGGCAACCACCGACTTCACAAGCACAATCGCAGGTGTTAAGAATAACGATCAGCAATTGCCTTCGGTGACAACAACAAACAAGTACAGCATAGCTTGGGTAGGCATGGTCACGCTGTACAGGATGAACGGCAGCACTGTGGCGACAAGTTTCCCCGTCACACTCACAGGCGTCGGCGGCAACAAGATAGACTTGCCCAAATACGGCGCAAGAAAGGTCACGTACACTCTGTGCGCTGTGCTGACCGCAGTCGACCTCAACGGCAATGTCGTGCAAACCAAGACGGCCACAACAGACGTGAATACGGTGATCAAAGCCGGTCAAATCATCCCGGAATATCAAGCGATTTCCTCCAGCGTGTATACTTTCACTGTCAACGGCTGACGCAATCGGCTTTCGATCGACTTTGCCTTGAGCAAAACAACACTCGTCCGCGGGACTTCCCTTTGAAGCCCCGCGGCCGTTTTTTGTCCTAATACCCCTCCCGAATTTCTCAACAAAAAAAGCGGACTGCAAACGGCAGTCCGCTTGAAACGCGCTTGAGATTTCTCACAGAGCGGCGTTCAACGCTTCGACAAGTTTATCCACGTCGATGCCGTGGACAGCGGCGGCTTCCTCAAGCGTTTCGCCGTGCGCGAGGGCGCAATGCAAGCAGTGCATTCCGCTTTGCATAAGCACGTCGGCAAGTTTGTCGGGGTCGCCTTGTTCGAGTACGTTGATGATGAGCATATCCTTGGTTATCATATTTCAACCTCCAATTTTTTATCATAGTTATTATATCACCCTTTGTGATTTTGTCAACGATACTTGCGTTTTGAGTGGCGACATAATATAATAGGCGTATGGCAAGCAAAGCGTCCCAAAGGCAAAAACAGACAAAGAACCTTCTTGTTGCGGTGGCGATTTTGATCGCTGTCGTGATAATTTGCGTGTGCGTGTTGCGTTTCGGCTTCCCCGACAAGTGGGACGCTATGATGGACGCGCTCTTCTCGCGCGAGCTGACGGACGGCGTGCTGAGGGTCAACTTCATAGACGTAGGGCAGGGCGACGGGATCTACATCGAGTTCCCCGACGGCAGCGATATGCTGATAGATATGGGCAGTACGCGGGGCTTTTCCGCGTCGCGAGCCGTGGAAACGCTCTCCGATCTCAATGTCGACGACCGCGTCGATCACCTTATGCTCACTCACACCGACCTCGACCACGTCGCCTATCTCGATGAGATCATAGAGGAGTTTGACGTCGCAAACATCTATATGCCCAACATCAAGGCGGAGCCGTCTCTCACCACTCAAAAAGGACCCGCTCTCGCCGCGCAGATCGACAAGCTCGATCCAAACAAACTTGCGCTTTTCACAGATCCCGATTGCGTGAACACCGCCGCCTATGCGGAGTTTTTCATCGCCGCCCTCAGCGAGGAGAATTGCACGATCCACCTCAATGTGGACTCCGACGAGCGCTCAAACGACGTCGTCATCAAGGGCGACGGCTATGTTTTCACCTTCTATTGTCCCACGCAACGCTTTTATGACGACAACAACCTCAACAGCGCGGAAAAGCTCAACGCCGTCTCGCCCGTCGGCATATTGCAATTCAACGGGCGCAGGATCGTGTTCACAGGCGACAGCAACGAGCTGAACGAACCTATCGTTGAAAAGCGCGTCGGGTATCTGGATTGCGACGTCCTCAAAGTCGCGCATCACGGCAGCGCCACCTCGTCCACGCTCGATTTTTTGCACGCGGTCAATTGCGAGTACGCCGTGATCAGTTGCGGCGAGTCCAACTCCTATCACCATCCCACGCAGGCGGCTCTCGACAGGCTCAGGGCGCAGGATATGACCGTCTACCGCACGGACCTCAACGGCACCGTCACGCTCACCGTGGACGGCGACGGCAAGATCTCCTTCGAGACTCAAAAACAAGCGTCCGAGGCGGAAATTTTCAAAGGACAGGACGCAAAATAGCGCGCCCCTCAAAATCGCAGTTTCGGGACGATTTTCAAAAAACAAAAAAATTTGCAAAAAAGCGTCATAATATTAACACAATTTTTACAATTGGGGTTTATTATGTGCTTGCATTGGAGGGAATATGCAAAGCATTCTTGTTGTGGAAGACGACGCGGAGCTTGGCAGATTGCTCAAAAGCTACCTTGAAAGTTGCGGATACGCCGCCACCTTATGCGCGGATGGGTTGGAGGCGCTTGACGCTATCAAACGGGAAAGTTTTTCGCTTGTGATCAGCGACGTGATGATGCCGCGCCTCGACGGATACGGGCTTGTCGAGCGCGTCAGACTCAGCGGCAACAACGTGCCGTTCGTTTTCCTCACCGCAAAGGACGACAAGACGTCGCAAATGCTCGGCTACAAAATGGGCGTCGACGAATATCTTGTCAAACCCTTCGATCTGGATGTGCTTATGTTGAAAGTGGCGGCGATCTTACGGCGCGCGGGGGCGGAAAGCACGGGCGAACTCACCGTCGGAAATCTCACTATGGTCAAAAGCGAACACGCCGCATATGTGGATGGCAAAGAGTTGCCTTTGACCGTGCGAGAGTTTGATTTGCTGTACAAATTTTTGAGCTATCCAAAGCAGACTTTCACCCGCTCTCAGCTTATGGATGAGTTTTGGGATTATGACAGTTCCGCTATGTCGCGCACAGTCGATGTCTATCTTGCGCGTTTGAGAGAAAAGACGTCGATCTGCGACGGATTCGAGATCGTGACCGTCCACGGGCTGGGCTACAAGGCGGTGCTCAAATGAAGAAACGCATTTTTGGCTATTTCGCATTTTTTCTGCTTGTCGCGGGCGTCGTCACGGTGGCTGTCCTCATCTTTGACGCGGTGAGCGCAAGCGGCAACGTCGCGAAGATCGCAATCATAATGGCGGCGGTCGTTTTTGGGTTGTCCCTCGTTTGCACCGTCATAGATTCTTTGAGACGAAAATATTTTGAGGAAGAGCCTCTCGAGCGCATCCTCGAGGCGACCAAGCGCATCTCGAACGGCGATTTCAACGTGGACCTCGTCCCGCGCCACAGCGAAAAGAACTACAACGCCTTTGACGTGATAATGGAGAACATCAACGATATGGCCGCCCAACTCGCGAAGGCGGAATCGCAAAGCAAAGACTTCGTGACCAACGTCTCTCACGAACTCAAGACGCCTCTTGCCGTGTTGCAGACGTCCGCCGCAATGTTGCTTTCGGGCAAAGCGGACGAGAAAGAGACCGCGCGCTTGATCGAAGTGATCGATCTCACCGTCAAACGGATGACGGCGCTCGTCGGAGAGATTCTCGATCTCAGCCGTCTCGAATCCGCACAGCTTTTGCCCCCGCGCGAGAGCGTGGACATCGAGGACCTCGTCAGCTCCTGCGCGATCTCTTTTGAGGAACTCCTCGACGCCAAAAATCTTCGCTTGGAGGCGGATCTCGAACCCGGGTTGAAACTGCTGTCGGTCAGATCATATCTCAAGCTCATTTTTGACAATCTCATTTCCAACGCCGTCAAATTCTCATACGACGGCGGCAAGATCGAGCTTGAGTCGAGGCGCATAGACGGCGGAGCGATGATCTCCGTGCGCGATCACGGCGTCGGCATAGACAAGCAGACGGGCGAGCGTATTTTCGAAAAATTCTATCAAGGCGACGCCTCCCGTAAGCAGGAGGGCAGCGGCATAGGGCTTGCCATCGTCAAAAAAGCGATAGATCGCCTCGGCGGCACAATCAGCGTGCAGAGCGTCCCCAAAGAGGGGAGTTGTTTCACCGTAGTTTTGCACGATCTTGCGCAAAACGAGAGTTAAAACTCCAAAACGCACGCATAAAACTTTTATTATGGCAGTTGTCGGATTGAAAAAGAGGATCAACGAGCTGGCGGATAAATATCCGCTGTTTGGCAGGTATGTCGCCGACGGAAACTTCAAAGCGGTCGTCGGGCTTTTTGCGTCGCTCGCCCTCAACATTCTCTTTGGGATCTACAACGGCGTGCTTGGCGCGGTCTACAAGGCTCTAATCAACGGCATTCTCGCCGCGTACTACATCTCGCTTGCTCACGTCAAGATAGGCGTCATCTTCGGCTATCGCTCGTCGAGTCGCTCGAAGGAGAGCGAGGCGCATTACGGCGCGGTCTGTCATCTTGTCACGGGGATATTGTTGCTCGCCGTCCACACGGCCATAGCGTTTTTGGTCAAGTTCATCTCGGACGGAGCGTTTCACTATGACGGGTTGCTCATCTATGTGTACGCCCTGTATGCCTTTTGCAAAATGATCGCGGCGATCGTCAATCTCGCGCGGACCCGCAAGACGAAAAATTTGCTCTTCCTCGCGATAAGAAATATAAACCTTGCGGACGCATTGCTTTCGATATTTTCGTTGCAAGTGGCTATGTTGCACGCTTTCGGAAATATCCCGGGCGCCAACCTCGCGACGGGATGCGCGATGTGCGGGATAATAATGTTGATGAGCGTGATTATGATATTGCGCGCCTCAACGCAACTTGAAAGACAGCGAAGGGAGAAAATCGCAGCTTCGCGCGGCGAAACGCGAGACGACGAGGACGTCAATTGTTGTCAAACTCAAACTTGCGAGGCGACGATCGCGTCCCCAAACATCGCTTGCGATCCGGGGACGGACATATCCGACGATCCGCCGCTCGGCGAGTCGGAGAATGTCGCGACATATCAAAAAGCCGCAAGATAAAGCGAAGAAAATTTGAACAATCGACAGTGTGCGATCGCTCGGGCAGATTGCCTTGACGCGTATCGCGAGAAAACATTCTTTGGGCGAGGCATTTCGGAGCTTGCTCGAAGCGGGATCGCGCGTGAGGAGCGAATATGGACGAAGAAAAATTCGAATACACCTACAAGGCGCCCACAAAGCGCGAGATCAGAGAGGCGCAACGCATCAAAGCGAAATTTTTGCCAAAGGACTCGGACGTTGCGGAATTTGAAGCGCTCAAGCGCAAAGCGTACACTCTGCCCAAGGCGTTTGCGGTGGCGATAGGAGTGATCGGGACGCTTGTATTCGGGGGCGGAATGGCGCTCGCCTTAAGCTACGGAAAAATAGTCGCGGGGACGGTCGTCGGTTTGGCGGGAATGGCGGTTATGCTTGCAAACTATCCCATTTACAGTCTGATAGAGGCGAGGCGAAAAAAGAAATACGGAGCAAGACTTCGCGAGCTTGCCGGCGTCATCCTTCAAAAAAAGGATCTTTGAGATCTTGCAGAGGAGCAGTGTGACGGCGCCGCGCGTCAAAAACAGCGAAAGACCGACGGATTGTCCGTCGGCCTTTTAACGCGCTCAGATTCCATTTGGATATCGTATTTTGGATCACTCATCTCCTCCGATTTGGTTTGCGAGAGCAAGCACTTTTTCGGCGTACAGCGCTCTGCGTTTTTTCATCGCCGCGCGGTAGATGAAGTAGTTGGCGACGCAAAGTCCTATCCCGACGACGCCCACGACCACGCCGAGCGCGAACAGCTTGTCCGCGATCACGCCGAGGCAAATGCACATTCCGACGCCGAGGATGAGCGCCGCGATCACGCCGAAAGAATAGGCGAACGCGGTGGGCGGGGTTTTCACTTTTTTGTCGAGCGCTTTGAGTTCGTCCGCCTTGGAGGGGACGCGAGCGGTGTAGTCGGATATGATTTTTTCGATCTTCTTTTTGTTTTCCATTTTTCAGACCTCCTGATCTTTGATGTCAACATCATAATCCGAAAGCGTTTCGGTTTTGCGAACTTGACGTAAAGGAAAGGTAAAAATTTTGTAAAATCCGCAAAATTTTCGAAGGAGGGCGGCAACCGAGGGCAAAAGACGGAAGATATCGCATATTTTACGGCAAAATTCAAATGTTTTTGTTGAGATTTTCGTCGGATAGTGTTAATATATTCTATGTAGAAAATTTATATGCGGCATATGCCGCGCGGAGGGAAAATGAACTGCTTCAAAAAATTCGGTTATCGCGTCTTTCAAAAGACGATGTGGTGCGCAATGTGGTTCTTGCCTTGGAATCAGAACAAGGCGACGTTGTCCGGCGCGGGCAGTGTGAAGGAACTCCCCAAGTTCCTCAAAGAGAAAGGGTTCAAGAGCATCCTCATTGTCACGGACGGCGGGCTGTTCAAACTGGGTATGGCGGATCCCATCCTCGCCGCGTGCGAGGCTGAGGGGATGAAGGGCGTCTGCTATCACGACGTCGTCCCCAATCCCACGATCGCCAACATCGAGGACGGACTCAAGCTCTATCGCGAGAATGACTGCGACGTCATCGTCGCGCTCGGCGGCGGCTCCGCAATGGACTGCGCAAAGGGCATCGGCGCAAGAGTCGCGCGCCCCAAGAAGAGCATCCCTCAGATGAAAGGCGTGTTGAAAGTCGCGCACAAACTTCCTCCGCTCGTCGCGATCCCCACGACGTCGGGTACGGGTTCGGAAGCCACGCTCGCGGCGGTCATCTCCAATCCCGAGACTCACGAGAAATATCCCATCAACGATCCCGTTCTCATCCCGAGATACGTCGTTATGGATCCGGAACTCACAAAGTCGTTGCCTAAGCACATCACGTCCACCACGGGTATGGACGCGCTCACTCACGCGGTCGAGGCGTACATAGGCGGCGAAAACACGGGCCGCACCAAGAAGGACGCGATCGAGGCGATCAAGCTCATCAACGACAACCTCAAGAAGGCGTATGATCAAGGCGAGGATCTCGAAGCGCGCAACAATATGCAAAAGGCGGCATATCTCGCGGGCAAAGCGTTCACAAGGGCGTATGTCGGCTATGTTCACGCGGTCGCGCACACGCTCGGCGGCGAGTACGGCGTGCCTCACGGGCTTGCAAACGCGGTCATTTTGCCGCACGTACTCAAGGCGTACGGCAAGAGCGCGTGGAAAAAGCTCGCGCAACTCGCGGACGTGATTGGCCTCGAGGGCAATTCCAAAGAAGAGAAGGCAAACGCCTTCATCGCTTGGATAGAAAACCTCAACGCCGAGATGCAGATCCCCACAAGGATACTGTCGCGCGAGGGCGAACCCATCATACAGGAAGAGAGACTGCCCGTGATGATCGAGCATGCGCTCAAAGAGGCAAATCCTCTCTATCCCTGCCCGCAAGTCTGGGGTAAGGAAGAGATCGAAAAGATCTACAGAGAAATTATGTGACAATGTCGCCCGCGAAGGTCGCAAGCCGTTTCGCGGGCTTTTTTATGCTCCGCAGGGGAGCAAGGCGCAAAGATATGAAAAGATCGCTTGCAAAAATACTTGTCATCGCAATGCTTGCGGCGGCGCTTGCCGTCGCGTTTTCGGCGTGCAACGACAAGGTCGTCACCTATGCCGTCAACTATGACGAGACGGGCTATGTCGCAAGCGAGACTTTTTCCGCGGACGGCATAACCGCTTTGGATATAGAGTGGTTGGCGGGCGAAGTCAGCGTCACGGTGGACGAGAACGCAACGGCGATCTCGCTTGGCGAATTTGCGAGCGCAAACAGAGGAGAGGACCTCGTTATGCGCCTGCTTCAAAAGGACGGCACGCTGTTTGTCAAATGTGCGAAAGCGGGCAGTTATCAGCTGAAAGGCGGCGCGGTCAAAACTCTCAACGTCACCGTTCCGCCATACGTCTGTCTGGACAGCCTGAACGTCAAGGGCATAAGCGTGACGGTCAGATCGCACGACGTTATGTTCAAGCGCGCAAGCGTCGACACTCATTCGGGCGCCGTCTCGATATCGACGAGCGCGAGCAACTTCGCCTCCTACACGCGCGCGCTGTCCGTCAAGACAATAAGCGGCAACGTGTGGCTCAATCTGACGAACAACGTCGTCGCCGAAGACGACGCGGACGGGATCGTCAAAATTTCAACCTCGTCGGGCGATGTGGACGTCAAAGTCAACGGCAGCGTCCCGCGCCTGCAGATCAAGACCGTGGACGGGAGTCAAAGCGTCCAACTCAACAAGACCGTTTTCGATCTGGACTTGGATACGCTCTCGGGCGGAGTGGAAGTGGTGGCAAAGGCGATGCCGCTTTCGATGTCGGCGCGCGCGGACTTGTCCACGCTGACCCTCAAATTCAACGTCGCGGAGGCGTTTGATCTTGTCACCGACGCACAGCTTGCCGTCAGCACAGTGGACATCTCAAAGGGCGAACCTCAATCCGAAGGCAGATTCAGATATGTGTACACTCCCGCTGGCTATGAGAGCGAATTTCGATCCAAGTTTTCTGTTTTGGGCAAAGGATCCGTGCTTAACTTGGAGAGCATAAAAGTTTGAAAACGAGTTTGATCCAAACAAATGCGCGCATAAACGTTTGATTTTGCGATTCACGCACAAAAAGCGTCGCGCCGGGCGGATACTTCGAGAAAAGCGAAAAACATTTTTGACATCAACAAATAAGCGGAGCAAATGCTCCGCTTATTTGCACAACTACAGCTTTCGAACAACTTGATACAATCAAGGTTAAGACTGTTTCAGGCGCCTTCGAAAGGCGGCGAGGTCAGTTTTTCGCACGGAAAACTTTGAGAGTTTTCGTCACGATGTGACAATTGATCTCGCTTCCGCCGAAAATTTCTCCGTCCGCCTCGAATTGGCTGTCGTCCAGCACTTCTATCTTGACGGAACTGCCCTCGAATTCCTCAGTGTAGGGCTTTTTGATGTGTTTCGCCTTGAGGAATCCCGGCAATTCGATGGGAATGCGGCTCTTTTTCATCTCGTTGACGACCACAATGCTCAGTTTTCCGTCGTCCACGACGCCGTTCGGGCAGATGGGGATGCCGCCGCCTATGCTCTTGCCGTTGCCTATGCCGATCATAAACACGCTGCGCTCGCCCAGCTCCTTGCCGTCTATCGTGAATTTCATATGGTGCCACTTCGGGTGCGCCAACACGTAGAACAACGAGGCGTAATATTTGACCTTGCCGTGGAAGGGCTTCATCGACGCGTATTTGAGCAAAACGTCCACGTCCATTCCCGCGCCGAGCACGTTGAGACAGCGGCGATCGTCAAGCTGAATGAAATCTATGTAGCTCTCGTTGCCGTCCAGGATGACGCGCATCGCGTCCTCGATCTTTTTGGGATGACCCGATGCGGAAACAAAATCGTTGCCGGTGCCGCAGGGAACAAGTCCCAACGTCACGTTTTCGAAATTTTCTATGCCGTTGAGAACTTCGTTGAAAGAGCCGTCGCCGCCGAGGATGATCAGCTTTGCGTCGGGAGTGCGGCTAAGCTCGCGCGCGATCTCCGTCGCGTGGCCCTTGTATTCGGTTTCGTGGATCTGAAATTCGACGCCTGCGTCGGACAATAGTTTTTTGACTTTTTCGAGCGCCTTGAGACTCTTGCCCTTGCCGCCCGTTGGATTGACTATGATGTGAAACATACGGACCTCCTGCAATCTATATGTATTTTAATAAATAAAGCGCGCGTTGTCAACCGTATGACAAAAATGTCGAACATTTTGTACGATATTAGTCTCGTTTCCTCTCGGAAGAGGCCGCTTGACGCAAGGCGATTTCTCTGCGCCGCACACCGCAGAGGCGGGCAAACTTGACAGACAACCGCTGCAATGATAATATATTTTTACACATACTATCTGTATACTTTGCTTGCGTATGCGCTTTGGCGTCGGCGCTGTTTGTATGAGGCGGGCGCGCCTCGCCGGGGAGGGTAGGATGAAGAAGAGAATTTTGCATATTTGTTTTATTGTCGCAATGTTTCTGATCGCGACGGCGACGCTTGTCGGGTGCGATCTGTTTGGCGGCAAAACGCAGAAAGTCGAAAAACATCCGCTCGAACTGTCCGCTCTGACTTTTTCCGGGAACTACAACGAAGGCTGGTATCTCGAGGGAGATACGCTCAAAAAGACATTTGCGTACACGGGAGAGGAAATCGCGCCGTTTGACCTCTACAAGGTGAAAGCGGGCGGCAAGGACAGCGGGTTTACGCTTAGCTACGCAAACAACGTTGCCGTGGGCAAAGCGTCCTGCACGGTGACTATGGACGAAGGAGAGTATTTCTCCGGAAGCGTGACTTTTTACTTCAATATCGTAAAAGGCGAGGCTGTCGCGGCAGACAAAGCACGGCTTTCAGAGCTTTTGCAAAATGAGTCCTATGATACTATCGTCGTTGAGGGCGAGTTGGATATGCAAGGCGAAGATCTGACCATCCCCGAGGGGAAAACGGTAATACTGGCCGAGGGATACGAGCGGAACTCGACGCGCTACGGGTTCGGAGTTTTGAAAAACATAGACGATCTGACCGTGAACGGCGCCGTCGAGGTCTCCGATTGGGGCAGGCTGTTTGTTGTCGGAAAGCTGAGGGTAAGCGGCGTCTTTCAAATGGACGGCGGCTATGGCGAGCGGAGTTCAGTCGTCGAAGTCGACGGCGGAACCATAAACGACGGCGCTATCCGACTTGGACGTTATGCAAATATGTACGCTATGGGCGAATTTGTCAACAACGGCAAGGTCGAAGGCATAGAGGACCTCGGCGCGGGCGCATTGTACGTCACGGACAAAGGGTTTGACGGCACGGATGTTGCAAGCGGCGTCAAAGTTTTTGTGAGGTTGCCGCTGACAGAGGACAAGATCTCGCTTGCCAACAGCTATATGATCTATCGTCAAGGCACGGAAATCTATGAGTGCGGCGTAAAAGGCATTCTGACGTTGGACGATCGCACGTCCACAACGGACTATTCCGTCGATTATCTTGACAACACGCGAGCGGGAACGGCGTACGTTCGCGTCGTGATGGACAAGCACAGCGCGTATTACTACGGCGAGTGCAAGAAGGCTTTCGCCATAGAAAAAGGCGATTGCGTCGTCGCCGATTACAGTCAACTTAAGGAGTGCGTCGAGAGCGGCAATTTCAAAAAATACACCGCCTCGGACCGCATAAGCATTCCCGCGGGAGAGGAGTTGACCATTGCCTCGGAAGCGCAGTTTATCTCCGACTACGACGTCAGCGTGAGCGGCAAGCTGATTTTAGAGGGTTCCGCCGCATATTCCAATGTGCGCGGCGATACGGCCGTCACGATTTGGACGGGCGCGACTGTCGAGGTGGGGCAAACGGGATCTCTGACCGCGCGGACTCTTATTGTAAACGGCACGCTTGACAATGCGGGAAGAGTGACCGGAACGTATGACGCGCAATTTGGGCAGGACAGCCGCATAGTCAACAGGGAGAGCGGAACCGTCAATCTCACTAGAGGGACGAGTTTAAGACGGGAAACGTACTTTGACTTCAAGGGGTTCAACGTCGAAAACGACGGCGAGATAACTCTCAAAGGCACATCCCTCATAAAATCCGTCTCGCCGAGCTGCAAACTCGGCAATATAGACAACTCGGCAGGGCATATCTTCAGCGACGTCGCCCTGCCGCTTCAGGATGGCGAGATAGAAAACGTCACGATCAAAAGGGCGCTGACAAAGGACGACATAAGCGTAGACGACTTGTTTTATACGGGAGCCAACATAAATCTTGAGGACGCGGCGACTTTCAAGGACGTCGAGCGCGACAAAATCAAAGACGTCTTTTCCATCAACTATGCAGAGACAAACCACGCGAACGCGGGTAGTCATTTGGCGACGATCACGGTCAAAACCGAGTTTTGCGCCTATCTGATGTCGAGCGAGTTGGAGTATACGTTCTTGGTCAAACGCGGCACGCTTGAAACAAACAACGGCATAACCCTCATTTACGCCATTCGGAACGACAATTGGGAGAGGGTGGCGCTTGTCGGAGACGCAAGCTATCGCGCGAGCGAAAGCGCCGAAATGTTCACGCTTGCGGAGGGCATCACGTTGGACCTCAACGGGTACAGGCTTATGCTGACGACGTCGGTGGGGTATATCGACCTGAACATAGACGGAACGCTTGTCAGCGGAAAGGACGGGACAGACGGGACGGACGTCGGGTTGGACGTGCGCGTCAACGCGAATATCCGAATGAAATTGAACGGCAAGTTGGAAAACAAAGGCGCCCTCATTCTCAGCACAAGCAAGGAGGTCTCCGTGACGGGAGAGGGCGAATTTGTCAACGACGGCAGCGTGTACACCGTGGAGGCAATAGACAGCGAACTCCCGGGCAAAGTGATAAAAAGAACGGTTCTGACAGAGGACATCGTAAGCATTAGCGGAAAGCAATTTGAGTACAACGCGTCCGCGATCGCCCCCGACATATTTGTGCAGGGCAAGCAAGAGCGCATTGCCGTCAAGCAATTTCCCGAAAGATTTGAGCTTTCATTCGCAAACAATATCCTTAACAGCGAGGATGCTCAGCTCAAACCCGCCTTTTCGCTTAAGGCGGCGGACGAGCTGGACGAGGAGTTTTACGGCTCCTATACAGGCACGTTTGAGATAGTGCGGGGAGTGGCGAACGTCAACAACGCGGAGGCCCTTGAAGCGGCGATACAGGACGACGGCTACAAGGCGTACAGGGTGACTGACATGATCCGTTTGACAAAAAGCTTGACGATCCCAAACAACAAAACGTTGATCGTTCTGGGCGATTCCATCGGGAGCAACAGCAGAGATATCACTGTCACGTTCTCCCCAAACGCCTATCTCAAATATGAGATCGGCGACAATTATTCAAGCGCATACGATGAATATACGAACAAATTCTTCTATTTGGCGGACTATATCGAGTTTGACCGCGACTTTCCCTATTTCACCTTGGAGGCGGAGAAGATAACAAACACGGCGCACTGTTTCAAGTGGGAGGGCGGGATGAGATCCGCAGTGACAATCGACCTCAACGGACACAAGATACAGCGGATGATCATCGGCAACGCGGTGAAGTATGACATTCGCTACTACACCGTGAACATTTGCGATTCGAGCGCCCCCGACGCGGATGGCAACAAACAGGGGAGCATAGGCTTGTACAACTCCGTAGAATACGGCTTGCAACTCTCCGCACAAAACACAAACGTCGACAACTCGAGCGGATACAGCAAAAACTCCGAACTCACCGTAAACCTCGACGGCGTCACCGTGTACGGCATAAAGATCCACGACCACGTACACGTGCGCGCGACGGGTTGCACCATATCCAAAAACCCCTCGCTTTCAAATTCACGCCCCACGTACGGCACATTTGACTCCGACTGCGAGATAGTCGCGGCGATATGCTGTATTGCGGAAAACTCGTACAGCTCATTTACCGATTGCCACATCGAGGGTCCCGTCGGGCTGTATCTTTCCAACAACAAAACCACGGAAGCGACTTCATTTTCCAACGTCAGAGCTTCCGAATTTACGCTGACGGGTTGCACGATAAAGGGCGGCGGAGAATACAAGGCGGTCGGCAGAGTCAAAGCGTCAAGCTCCTCCGATCAATATGTGTATCAGGGCGGCGGGAGCGCCATATGCGTGCATTCAAACACAACGGGCGGCCACTTCCATCCTTCCTTGACCGTGACGGGGTGCGAGCTTGAAAGCGCAAACGGATATTGCGTGGAAGTGAATTTGCCCACGCCCGACAACATAGTTTTGTCAGACGACAACAGCTATGAGCCTTCGGAGAAAAACTATCATAAAGTCTGATATGACGGCAAAAAGTCCGATATGACGGAAATACGGCGATACAAAAAGCGGGCATATGCCCGCTTTTGTAGTAAAATTTCAAAAAGATGCCGCTTGCGCCCGATAAATGTCGCTTGCGCCCCAAAGGCTGAAATCTACAGCGCTTTCCGTTCCTTTGAGGCGGCGACAAAGTCGCGGAAGATGGGATTGGCGCGGTTGGGACGGGACGTAAATTCGGGATGGAATTGCACGCCGATGAAAAATCCGTCCGAGGGCGCTTCGACGGTCTCCACAATGCGGCCGTCGGGGGAAGTTCCGCTGATCGTCAATCCCGCTTCGCAAAGTTTGTCGCGGAAATCGTTGTTGAACTCATAGCGATGGCGATGTCTCTCCTCGATGAGGTCCGCGCCGTACGCCTTTGCCATCAGCGTACCGGGCTTTATGACGCAGGGATAGGCGCCGAGGCGCATCGTTCCGCCCAATTTTTTGCCGTTTTGGTCGGGCATAAGGTCTATGACGTGCGAGCCTGATTTTTTGAATTCGCCGCTTGTCGCGTCAAGTATGCCGGCGACGTTGCGAGCAAACTCTATGACGGCGATCTGCATCCCGAGGCAAATGCCGAAATAGGGGACGCCGTTCTCGCGCGCATATCTGCACGCCAGAACGGCGTCCCCAAAGCCACCCGGGACAAG